>JBAUWG010000492.1:0-7990 GCA_049583675.1 Desulfobacterales bacterium
ATGGTCTTTTTGCCCGATCTCGGCGTTATGCTCAAAAAATAATCCTCGGAATATCAACTATATGCCTGTGGTTATTTTTTTCGCATGCCTTGATCTCGAACAAAAATCCTCATTTATGGATGGACACAAACTAATATGTCAAGAATATCAAATAATTTGGCGCCCTGCCCTGGATACACCTTTACAATTGATATTTAAGGTCATATTTTAAATAAATTACTCATAATTTCAGCCTATTGTTATATAAGGAGCCTTTCACCCATGACACTTACTAAAATTCAGATCGTAGAATCCATCCAGAATCAGACCGGTTTTTCCAAGAACAGATCTTCAGAAATTGTTGAATCTTTACTTGAAATCATCAAAAGCACGCTATCTTCCGGCGAAGAGGTTTTGGTATCAGGATTTGGCAAATTTTGTATCAAAGATAAAAATGAACGCAAAGGACGGAATCCGGCCACCGGCGGGGATTTGATGCTTGCGCCAAGGAAAGTTGCGACCTTTAAATGTTCCGGCAAGCTGAGGGACAAAATTAATGGTTAATCGTCGTTTTTAATACCGGCGTGTCATAAAAAATGGACAGGTTTGTTAAAGCAGCCTGTGAGGCAAGCTCTCCGTTTGGCCCGATGGGGTGATCTCCAGATAATCCAGTTTCCTCTGTAACTCGGCAATATTGGCTGCACCGCCGTATGTCAGTCCGGAGCGCAATCCGCCGATGATATCGGAAATAACTTTGTCTTCATCTTCGCGGTAGGGGACCTCAATTGAAACGCCTTCAGAAGTTTTCCATTCCGATATGCCGCCATGGAACTCTTGTTGGATTTCGCTGCTCGCCATTCCCCGGTAGGTTTTCACCTTTACTTCTTCTCCATTTTTATCTGCTTTACGAATCACGGGTCCTGGGGTCGGCCTTGTGCCTGCCAGCATACCGCCCAGCATAACGAAATCCGCTCCGAAAGCCAGTGCTTTGACAATATCCCCCGGATATCGGATCCCACCGTCTGCCACAACCGACCGGTCAACCCGTGAACAATTTTTTATGGCTGTGAGATTGGGCACACCAAAACCCGTCTTGATTCTTGTCGTGCAAACCGAACCGCCACCGATACCCACTTTGACAATATCGGCTCCGCAGGAAGCAAGATGATCGGCTCCAGCATAAGTGGCCACGTTTCCAGCCATGATGCAGGTATCATCGCCCAGCATCTCGCGAATGATTTTGAGGGTTCTTCCCACATACTTAGCATGGGCATGGGCAACATCAAGGCAAAATAAATTTGCACCGGCACCCCTCAATGCCTCTACCCGTTCCAAATCCTTGGCCCCACAGCCGACAGATACGAACGTCGGGAACTTGCAATCTTTGAACATATTCACATTGTTCTCTATAGACAAATAACGATGTAAAACGCCGATACCGCCCTTAGCTCCGATATAATTTGCCATGCCCGCCTCGGTGACGGTGTCCATGTTTGCGGTCATCAACGGCAGATTAAGAGATAGTTTATTCTTTTTGCATGTCATTGAGATATCGACTACTTTTCGGGATTCCCAGTGGTTGTACGACGGCACCAAAAGAATGTCGTCATATGTAAGCGCTTTCATCTTTGTGTGTTCTCCATTTCGATTTACTACATTCTTTGGCGACAATCTTCATAATTTTACAGCAAGCCATCCGACAAACAATACAACAATCCAGGCAAAAGAAATCGCCCAGAAAAAATTCTTCCAATGATTCCCCAGGTAGCGTTTGGTGGATTGAATGACCCATGTCCAATTGAGCCAGACATGAAAAACAAGCAAAATTAAAAATAGCAGCGATAGCCATAGATGGATATTCGCCCATTCATGATGGTGAAGTCCGAGAAAATAATTTTGAAAGGCACGGCCTTGTCCTTTTGGAATCACAAATCCCAACAGAAGCCCCAATACCGCAATCGAAGTGATGTCGACGAAAAGTGTGACATTAATGAGATATTTAAGTGTATTCTTTTTCAAAATGTTCTCCTTTACCTTGCCAAAAGAATGGATGCCCAAAACGTTAAGATATTTTTGTTCATATCATGAATACAATTTAAATCAACTACCAACCGCAAAGCGGATGGCTTTAATCTTCGGCCACAGGCCGAAACAGCCAGAGCACTTGGTGCTTTCGGCATTGAACCTGCATCCGGGTGCAAAACGCCCGGTTTGATTGACAAGAATCATCCAGATCTCATTCGCGATTTGACTTTCGAATGTGAAAGTGTTTTGTTATTAAGATCTTTTAACCCTTTTATGAAATTACCGCGGATGAATCTTGAGAATTTTATCTTTTACCATAATTTTCGTTAAAGGCAATTTGATGAGAAAGATGTAAAATGCATATGAAAAAAACGATTTTTCTGATCCCGATAATGATGTTGGTTTTGACTTACAGGGCTTATGGGACGCCGGCCAATCCACTGGAACTCCCTTCGCTTTTAAACTCCGTTAAAAATATGAAAACCCTCTCTTTTTGCAATGAACGCGTGCCCATGGAAAACCAGGACGTTTTGGAACGCCTGGAAAAGGAGCTTTTGCTCTCCCTTGGAGATCGACCCCAAGTGATTCTTTGGCTGAAGCGCTCCCGACGATATCTTCCGATCATCGAAAAAACTCTCGAAAAAAACAATATGCCTAAAGATCTCAAGTATATAGCCGTTGCCGAAAGCGCCCTTCTCTCCTATGCCGGCTCCAAAGACGGGGCCATCGGATACTGGCAGATTCTGCCGGATACCGGGCGGAGGTACGGGCTGATCATCAACGATACCATGGATGAACGGCGAAATATATTTGCCTCCACACAAGCGGCCGTCGCGCATTTAAAGGCCCTTCATCAATCCATGGGGTCCTGGACCCTGGCGGTTGCGGCCTACAATATGGGCGAAGAAGGACTTGAGGCTGAAATTATGGTGCAACACACCCGGGATTATTACCGGCTTTATTTGCCCATTGAAACCCAGCGATTTATCTTCCGCATTCTTTCGGTCAAATTGATTTTGTCGAATCCCGATCAATTCGGCTTTCATCTTAAGGATACAGACTATTATCCGCCCCTTGAATTCGATAAGGTCCAAGTTGACTGCTTTCAGGAAATTCCGCTGGCCCTTGTTGCAAAAGCATCCGAAACCGATTTTAAAGTGATCAAGGATCTTAATCCCCAAATTCGGGGCCACTATCTCACCGAAGGGAGTCACACGATTCTGATACCAAAAGGGGCAAAAAATGGATTCGACGCACGCTACAAAAAGCTGGTCAAAGTGTATGAAGAAAGGAGAACCGACCGGATCTACATCATTAAAGAGGGGGACAATCTGTCATCCATTGCCGAAAAATTCGATGTACCCCTGGCCGCCTTGATTATCTGGAATCATATCGACCTGAACAAGCCCATCCATCCGGGAGACCGGCTCATTATCTACCCGAAGGAAAAAACCTTTGGAAAGGATACACATGATTAGAAGGAATGTCGAGAATATTTCGAGGATTGGCCGGCTCAGTCCAACACAGAGCTTGAGGCCGGGGGGAGATTTTGAAACCACTTCTACCATTTCACCGGGACACGCACCGTCTTTTTGGCCTTGTTCATAAAAAGCAGGTACCCGTTTTTTTGGCCGTATAAAAAAAGATCCCGGGTAATCTCGACATCTTTTTTACAGTAATCGATGATGTCCCGGATGCGGCCCTGCTTCCACCACTGAAGGGCCTGGAGTCCGTCTGCTGTCTTTTCTTTGCCCAGGGTTACCTTGGCCAGATGATCCAGAGAAAGGCGGTATCCGAGCCGATTGTGGATTTCTTCAAGGATATCCAGGGTGGGAAGGCTCCCAAAGTTAAAATCCGAATACCCTCCCAGCACCCGGAAGTCGAATCGCTTGACATTAAACCCGACCACCAGATCGCAATTTTTCAAGTGTTCGACAAGTTCGTTCACCTGCTTATCCAAATACTCGAAGTAAAGATCTTGTGTTGAGTCATACAACACGGCGCAGCTTATCCCCATTAGATCCGCCCGATGCCAGCCGCCGACTTCCTGGGCGGACCGCTGCGTCTCGATGTCGAAGATACAGACTCGGAGGCTCGATTCTCTGACCGGAATATTTAATGCGGGAATTGTTTTATCTTTGTTCTTTATCCCTTTGCTTCTTGCAGATATTCTTTTTCGAAGCAGCCGCTGATGACCCGCGAACTGCTTGTCCCTTGTTGCTGCCGGTGCTTTGACAAGCAAAGGGATTATTTTTTCAAAGGGTCGAATGCTGTCTGTTGGGAAGGACGTGCGGGAAAGATTTTTTTTCGGGGTTTTTGAATCCTGTGCAAATATGATCTTGTTTAAAATAAAAATGGCTGCCGTCTTATCAATGGGCCGGTTGCCGGAACCGCACTTTGGAGAATGAACACAGGAAGGGCACCCTGATTCACACGGACATTCGCGGATCACGTCAAGGGTATTTTTAAGCAGATCTTTTGCCCTTATAAAGGCCTGCCGGCTCAATCCGGCACCACCTGGAACTCCGTCGTAAATAAACACCGCTGCACTGCCCACCTGGGGATGAATCGGGGTTGAAATGCCACCGAGGTCGTTTCGGTCGGCCATCACCAGCAGGGGAAAGATACCGATGGACGCATGTTCAACAGCATGAATTCCACCCATAAAATGAAGATATTCCGCTTCAGCCTGCCTCTGGACATGAAGCGGTATTTTGAACCACAAGCCTTGAGTTTCAAAAATCAACGGCGGCAAATCCAAAGGAACCACGCTGAGTCTTCTTTTGGCGTGTATCCGCCATTTTTCATATCCTATTACTTGATCCGTAACTTTAAGTCGTCCGGAATAACACTCTGTTCCATATATCTTTTTTGAATCGTATATCTCAAGTATTTCCGTATTTTTTTCAGACCTGACCCGGGTGTAATAATCCACCTTGGCTCCGGATACTTTTACGGTTTTTGTATCCAGATCCATAAGGTCCACAAGGAAGGTGTCGCCTTTGTGAAGATAAATCGCGCCGGGGTGAGTCTCCTTGAATGCTCTGAATTCATCTATCTCTCCTTTGTGTTTTCCGGTCTTGCTGCTCACGATATTATAAGCGTTTCCCGTTCCCCTGAGATTCACATGTCGGTGGGGCGCTGTCCGGCTGGAATAAAATTCCGTTCCATCCTCGCTGGTTAAAAGCGCATTGTCTTCTTCAAGCGTGTGGATCGCTTTTTGAACATGTTCGTTGGACGCAAACGGCTCATCTGTTTTTAGCGGCAGCTCGGCTGCCGCACAGACGACATGCTTTAAAAGGATCTCGGTATTGTATGGGTTGACCACCGCGGCTTCGGGCTCTTGTTTCAGAAAAATTTCCGGATGCCGCATAAAATACTGGTCCAAGGCATCTTCTCCGGCAATGAGCACCAATGTGGATTCCTGTCCGCTGCGCCCGACCCTTCCACCCCGTTGCCAGGTGGCCACCACGGTTCCAGGATACCCCACCAGCAGACACAGATCCAGATCTCCGATATCAATGCCGAGTTCAAGGGCACTGGTGGATATCACGGCCAGCAGCTCGCCTCTGGCAAGTTTGGCTTCGATTTCTCTTCGCTCTTCAGGAAGGAACCCCGCCCGATAAGCGCTGATCCGGTTCGTGAACGGTCCGGTTTGACTCCCGGCCCAGATGGCGATCAATTCGGTGAGTTTTCTCGATTGGGTATACACAATGGTACGCAGCCCCCGGTGAAGCGCGGCTTTCAAAAGCAGTATGGCCGTCTGAGCCGGACCTTGAATGGGGTTGATAAAGATAACATGTTTTTTGCCCAAAGGAGCACCGCTTTTTGTGATGGTGTCGACGTTCAAACCGGTAAGTTGTCGGGTCAGTTGAGCGGGATTGGACACGGTGGCCGAGCAAAACACAAAGGTCGGGGCAGCGCCGTAATAGGCACATATCCTTTGAAGCCGTCTGAAAACCTGGGCCATGTGCGAACCCATGATGCCCCGATAGGTATGAACCTCATCCACCACTACCATTTCCAGTTTGCTAAAAAAATCAGACCATTTTTGGTGATGAGGCAAAAGGGAAAGGTGGATCATCTCCGGATTGGTCATCAATACATTGGGCGGGGTTTCTCTAATGCGTTTCCGATGCCAGGCGGACGTGTCTCCGTCATAAATGGCAATTGTGGGCGATATCCCCTTGGTGCATCTGCTCAGTGTTTCGAACGTGCGCAGTTGATCCTGAGCAAGGGCCTTTAACGGGAAGATATAAAGAGACTTTGAGTCGTGATTTCTGAGTATATTTTCCAAAACAGGAAGATTGTAAATCAGCGTTTTACCGCTGGCTGTGGGGGTGGCGACCACCACATGGCGGCCGGAACGGATTAGATCAACGGCATCCGCCTGATGCCGGTAAAGATCGCGTATCCCTAAAGATGTGATGATGTGCCGAATCTGCCCGGGCCACGGAAGTTTCGGCTGTGACAGGCGGGCGGGTTTATCCGGCAATATTTTATGGTATGCTACCAGAGATCCTAACCGTTTGGAAGAAACAAGGGATTGAACATACTCTTTGATGTCAGTTTTTTGAGGCATAAATGCTATAAATCGCGGTCATCTTACTTTATTGACTTGAAAAATGAAAAATCTGTATATATTATAGATTCATTTCATATGGCATGACGCTATCTGGTTTGCAAGAGAAATAAAAACCCCGTTTACAGTGGATGTTTTCAAAATTTGCACTTTAAAAAAGGATTTAGTCTTTTGTTTTTGAAGTTTTTAAAAGATCCTTAGGTATCATGATAAACCAAATTATTGTATTGATAGTTTTACTTTTTCTGTCCGGTTTTTTCTCGTCAGCTGAAACCGCCCTCTTCTCCATCAGTCGAACAAAAGCCAGGCATTTGGCTAAAAACAACAGCAGGGCTCTCATTCTGATCAAACAGATGAAAGATGATCCGCATCGGCTCCTTTCCACAGTCCTGATCGGGAACAATGTCGTCAACATTGGCGCAGCGGCCCTGGCGACATCCATCGCTATTAATTATTTTACAAATTATGCGGTAGGCGTTGCAACCGGTGTCATGACCTTCCTGATTCTGGTTTTTGGAGAGGTGCTGCCGAAATCCATCGCCACAAGAAATAATGTGCTCATAGCAAGAATGACCATATATCCCATCTATTGGTTCTCGGTTCTTTGTTATCCGATTCTTATTTTCTTAAATTTTATTCCCAAGCTCACCGGAAAAATCAAAAAAACCCCTTCGGTCACCGAAGAAGAACTGATGACTTTTGTTGAAGTTGTCGAAGAAGAAGGCGAAATTAAAGAAGAAGAAAAAGAACTGATCCACAATATTTTCGAGTTCGATGACACCAATGCTTCCGAAATCATGACGCCCAGAGGCGATATGTTTGTCATCGAAGCCGATGAAAAACCGAATTTTGAAAAGATTATCGAATCGGGTTTTACAAGAATTCCGGTTATTGAAGGCGACGTCGACCATGTTGTCGGCATTCTGAACATAAAAGATCTTTTTTTACACGTCATTACTTCCGGCAACGAAATCAACGTCCGCAAAATGATGACACCTCCTTATTTTGTTCCGGAAAATAAAAAACTGGACAAGCTGCTTCATCAGTTTAAAAAAAGAAAACACCATTTGGCCATTGTTGTCGATGAGCATGGCGGCGTATCCGGTCTCATAACTCTTGAGGACGCCTTGGAGGAAATTGTGGGAGAAATCAGCGATGAAACCGACAAGGAGGAGCCTCACATCGTCAAACATAAGATCAAAGAATGGATCGTTCTCGGAAAATCGGATATCGACGAAGTCAATGAAATCATAGGGATGGAAATCCCCGAGTCAAAAGATTACGACACTTTTTCCGGTTATGTCCTAAATACCATCGGCAGGATTCCCGTTGAAAAAGAACAAATCACCCTGGGAAACTTTATTGTCACCGTGGAAGAGATGGACGGAAACCGAATAAAGAAAT
>JBAUWG010000493.1:0-2501 GCA_049583675.1 Desulfobacterales bacterium
ATCCAGATTGGCTCTTACAAATGGAGAAATACCGCCGTATTTTTGAGAATAAACTCGAAGAAACCCAGCTTCTCGCCACAACCGTAGAAGAAAAAAGCGTTCTGGACCTTATCGCATCCGAATACCACAAATACATCTCCGCCAAAGATCAGGTGGTTAATTATTATAAGTCCGGAGATCGCGAAAATGGTTTAAAACTCCACGAAAGAGTGCGGGAAACCTTTTTTGAGATTCTCAAGCATTCAGAAGACTGCAAGGCGCTTTTTAGGAAAAAAGCGATAAATGTTAAAGAAAGAAGCCTTAACCAGGCCAAAAAACTCAGAGTGATTGCCGGGACGGCTGTGCTGATAATTCTTTTTTTGGGTATCATACTGACCTTCTTTTTGCTTCATGATATTCTCGATCCCATACGCAGGCTGGCTTTGGAAACGGATCGTCATGACGGCACACAAAATGATGGAGACGAAGTCGAGACGCTCAGCCGGCGGGTGCATAATTTGCAAAAAACATACACGGAAACCCAATCCGAACTGGTAAAAAGCCGGGAACACCTCTTGCAGTCTGAAAAGCTGGCGCTGGTGGGGAAATTGGCGGCCGGTACCTCGCACAGCATCCGGAACCCGTTGACTTCCGTTAAGATGCGCCTATTTTCGCTGAGCAGAAGCCTGGATCTCGACAGCAACCAGAAAGAAGACTTTGATGTCATTTCAAAGGAAATCAGTCATATCGATACCATTGTGCAAAATTTTCTAGAGTTTTCGAGACCGCCCAGGCTAAAACTTCAGTCCGTATCACCTTCAGATGTTGTGGATCAGGCGATTCAGCTTTTGCAGCATCGTTTGGCATCCTACGAAGTGTTTATCAAGATCCAAAGAAAAGAACCGCTTCCACTGGTTCAGTTGGATCCGGAACAATTAAAGGAGGTCATTATCAATATCATCATCAATGCCTGTGAAGCCATGGGGCAGGGAGGGTCCATCGTCATCCACGAAAAAGACATTATCGAGCAGGAAAAAATCAGATCGGCCGTGATTCGGATCAGCGACAACGGGCCCGGTATTCCGGATGCCATGCAATCGAATATTATGGAGCCTTTTTTCACGACCAAAGAAGAAGGCACGGGACTTGGGTTGAGCATTGCCGCCAGGATCGTCCATGAGCACGGCGGAAGACTGGATATCGAATCAAAGGAAGAGAGCGGATCAACCTTTATCATCACTTTGCCGGCGGAGGAACCAGACCGTGAGCACCATCCTGATCATTGACGATGACGACCAACTCCGAAAAAGTTTCAATAAACTTTTGATGGAAGAGGGCTACCGCTGTAAATGCGCGGCTTCCGGCGAGGCCGGTCTTAAAATGATCCGGGAAGAGGCTCCGGACCTCGTGATCCTGGACATGCGCTTGCCCGGAATGAACGGGTTCGAAACCTTTCAGGCCATTCACGAAATGGAACCCAAACTGCCGGTGATCATCATGACCGCCTTTGGCACTACGGAGACCGCCATCGAGGCCACCAAAATGGGAGCATTCGACTATGTTCTCAAGCCTTTTGATATCCCCGAGATACTGGTGGTAATTAAACAGGCGCTGGAAGCGAGCCGTTTCATGCGTTCGCCGGTGGATGTGGATCCTGTTTTACAGGGGAGCTTTCGTGATGCCATCATCGGACGAAGCAAAGCCATGCAGGAGGTATACAAAGCCATCGGCCGGGTCTCCGAAACCGAGGCAACGGTCCTGATTCGTGGGGAATCCGGGACCGGCAAAGAACTGGTGGCCCGGGCCGTTTACCAGCACAGCCGGCGGGCCGACAGGCCGTTTCTGGTGATTAACTGCGTGGCCATTCCTGAAAATCTTCTGGAAAGCGAGTTGTTTGGATATGAAAAAGGCGCATTTACCGGTGCCACCCATCGCCGGATCGGCAAGATCGAGCAGGCGAACAACGGAACCGTATTTCTGGATGAAATCGGCGATATGCCGTTGAGCATCCAGGCCAAGATCTTGCGGTTGCTCCAGGAAAAGAGTATCGAACGACTGGGGGGCAGGAGTACCATCCCCGTGAGTGTAAGAATTATCGCCGCTACCAATCGTGACCTTGAATCGGCCATCGCCCATGGCCGGTTTCGAGAGGACCTCTACTACCGTCTGAAAGTCGTCTCTATCTTTTTGCCGCCGCTAAAGGACCGGATTGAAGACATCCCGGCACTGACTGATTTTTTCCTGGCGCGGTATTCGCAAGAGGCGAAGGCCGAAAATCCGGGAATCACCAAAAAAGCCAAAGCGTTTCTTGCAGCGAATCACTGGCGGGGAAATGTGCGTGAACTGGGCAACACCATACAAAAGGCCTTGATTTTTAATCGCGGGGCGGCCATTTGCAGAGAGGATATCTCCCAGGCGATCCAGGAAAATAATACCAGCAATTCAATAACTTTCGAAAATGGCGAACAGGCCATGCGACAATGGGTACGCAAAATACTGGCGTCGCCATCCGGTGAAAATCG
>JBAUWG010000494.1:0-10066 GCA_049583675.1 Desulfobacterales bacterium
CAAAAAAAGCTTTACGAGATTTCGGCTGAATTTGTCGCCCACATCAAGACCCGGCATATTAAAATGGCCGATATGCTGGTTCCGTTGTCCATGGCGATTCTCACCGAATACGATGAAAAATATCTTGGATTGGTGGATGAGAATAAACCCTTAAAGAATCAAGGAAAAGAACATGAAGGTAATTTCACCGGAAGAAGCGGAAAAACGAAAAAAGGCCATTTTCGATAGCATGTCGCCAAGACGGCAGAAACATATCTTAAAAAAAGGATATCAAAAATGGGACCCCTTTCAGGTACCGAAAGATCCCATCGATATCAGAAAAGATAAAACCAGGCGAACGACGAAAATGCTGGTGCGGGAGTTTTTACAAATGAAACCGTTGCAAGAATACAGCACTGCCTATGGTCAGGGGGTCTTTGAGATTTGTCTGGGAATTGTCAACGATGATGAACGCTACAAAGCCATGTTCGAGTTTTCAGTATGGTACAATGAATTGTTGAAACGCGAGGGATATCAATAAAGCAAAGGATACGAGCAAAAATTTTTAAAGGAATAAAGAGCGACTTTTTGACGAATATGAATCAATAAGAACTGGCAAAATGGGTTCGGGAAAGAAATTACGATGCAATAAAAGCTGAACTATCAAAAGTGATCAACACCCACGCAAACCATCCCGTCGAACATATCTATTTTGATTCATTGATTTATCAGTAAAAAATGGTCCGGAATCCGGCATGTTTTATTTTGGTTCCGGATTCCGGACCGATCGGCTATTTTTTCATCTGTTTGTTGAAGACCATTTCTGCTTTATTGGCCATAGCTTGCGACTTTTCAGCTGAAGCCTCAGCCGCGTCCGCAGCTTTTTCAGCGCGAGAAGCGGCGGCGTTTGCTTTTTCAACCTGCTGAGCACAATCGCATTCCTTAGCCAATGCTTTGGCGTCCTTGGCATCTTGACTGGCTTGCTGGACCTGTTGCTGCAGCATTTTGATTTGCTCGGTGGTTGCGCAACTCATCAGTGAAACAGCCCACACCAACGATAATATAAGTCCCAGTACCGCATAGATCTTTCTTTGTTTTCGCATATAAATGCCTCCTCCGTTATCGTGATTTTTTTAAAATGATATTTCATTGAAAAGCTGACGCCCTACCCGTGAATGTGACATCACCTCCCTTCTTTAAAGACCCCACACGAACCGGAACACCACTTTGTTTATCAAGCGCATCTTTGACCTTTAAAACGGAAACATCGCTTGAAATGCCCAACTTTTGTAATCGATGAATGGTCTGTGTTCGTATGTCGGGAATTCTTTGGTAAATATCCGGATGGACCTCTATGAATATATTGTGGTCCCGGATTCCTATTTTTACGGGTTCGTAAACGATTTCAACAGGAGTGTTGACGGAGACATTTTCAAAAAGTATCGCTATATCCTCCGGATATAGACGAATACATCCATGACTGACAAGCCTTCCCACACCCCAAGGGGAATTGGTGCCATGAATACCGTAACCTTTAAGGGACAACCCGATCCAGTATTTTCCCAAAGGATTGTCCGGTCCCGGCGGCATCGAAGCCATTCCATATTTGGCCCTTAACGATTTAGGAACCGTCCATACTGGATCAACCGTGCGGTCAACAACGTGGGCCACAGCGCTGGGGGTTTCCCAGCCGATATCTCCGATGCCCACAGGATATGTGGCCACCATGTTGATTTTTGGAAAAAAATGATAAAGCCGCATCTCCGGCAGATTGATCACCAGACCGTACGACTTTGTCGGCGGTAAAACCCATTGGGTCGGTATGACAAGGTTTTGTCCGCGACCGGGGTTCCAGGGATTCATGTCAGGGTACAGTCGTGAAATCTCAAGATAACCGATGTCAAAATTTCGCGCAATGTCTAATAGGGTTTCTCTGGGCATGACGATATGGTGCTGAATGGCGCCCACAACGGTTTTGTCCGCACTGTAGCTGAACCCCCCGGGTATTGCTTTTGGGCTGAAGCCAATTATAAAAATGCTCAGTACAAATAAGCAAATTTTATTTAAATGAACCGCATGAAATCGCATAAAATTAAATATCACAATTGGAAAAGAATGGCAAATATTTGAAACCCCTTACTCCAAAGGCGCATTTATTGATGGTGCGGCGTGCCCATGCGCAAATTCCCATCGTTTGTCGAGAAAATACAGGATCGGGACCGTCATTCTCGAAAATAGCAAAGATGCCACCTCGCCGGCCATTAGTGATATGGCAAGGCCTTGAAAAATCGGGTCGAAGAGAATGACTGAGGCGCCGACCACCACCGCGGCGGCGGTGAGCATCATGGGCCGAAACCGTACGGCGCCGGCATCGATGACCGCCAGATCCAGCGGCATGCCTTGTTTGAGGCGAAGTTCAATAAAATCGACCAGGATAATGGAGTTTCTCACGACAATTCCGGCACCGGCGATAAAACCGATCATGGATGTTGCCGTGAAAAAAGCGCCGAGGGCCCAATGAGCGGGCAGAATGCCGATCAACGAAAAGGGAATAGCGGCCATAATCACCAGTGGTGTGCTGAAGGATTGAAACCATCCCACAACCAGCACAAAAATCAGCAATAGAACCACCGCAAAGGCAATCCCAAGGTCTCGAAAAACCTCATAGGTGATCTGCCATTCTCCGTCCCACTTCATTTCATATTTTTGGTCACTGGAAGGAAGGTGAGCATAATTTTGAATGATATGGTACCCCTCGGGCAATTGAATGGCGCTGATTTTATTCTTCATTTCCAAAATCGCATAAACGGGACTTTCCTTAGCGCCGGCGACATCCCCGAGAACATATACCACGGGCATTAGATTTTTATGAAAAATACTGAGCTCCGCAGGGGTCTTGCGAACGCTGATTAGCGTCGAAACCGGCACCATAGCCCCGTTGACCGATGAAAGTTTCAGTGATTCAAGACGTTGAATCCCGGCACGGGCGGCCAGCGGGAGTCGCAGCAGTATGGGCACATCCTCTCTTTCCCTCGGCTGGTGAAGCAATCCGGTCTGCTGTCCTTTAAGGGCCAGCTGCAGCGTTCGATTAATCCGGTCCACGCTGATGCCGTTCAGCGCCGCCTTTTCCCTGTCAATTTGGATTTCGTAGCGGGGCTGCGTTTTATCCATGTACCAGTCCACATCGACCACACCGGGCGTTTTCTCAAAAATGTCCATAATATCAGCGGCGATCTGTATTTGACGCCGGTAATGGGGACCGTAAATTTCAGCCACCAGGGTGGACAACACCGGCGGACCCGGCGGCACCTCGGCCACCTGAATCCGCGCATGGTATTTGTCGGCAATGGCTTTAAGAAAGGGACGAAGACGCTTGGCGATCGCATGGCTTTGTTCCTCTCGATCCCCTTTGTTGGCCAGGTTGACCTGAATACCCGCCTGGTAAGCATTTTTTCGCAGGTAATAATGGCGCACCAGTCCGTTAAAATTAATTGGCGCCGGGGTGCCTACGTAAAGTTCGTAGTTCGTGACCTCGTTGACAGTTTTTAGATAATCTCCCATTTCCAATGCACAAGCGGATGTTTCTTCCAAAGTGGCGGCTTCCGGCATATTGAGAATGACTTCAAATTCACTCTTGTTGTCAAAGGGGAGCATTTTGACCCGGACCAGTCCGATACCCACCATGGCACAAGCAAGGAGAAGCAGTATCACGACGCCGACCAGAAAAACCCATCGCCAGAATCGGTTCTCTATGAGAGGGGTCATAATGCGTCGATATAAACGTGTGCTCCAGTCTTCTTTTCCATGGACATCGATGGCCGTTGTTTGATCATGTTTTAACAGTCGAATTGAAGCCCATGGGGTGACAATAAATGCCACGGCAAGCGAAAATATCATTGCGGCCGACGAACCCACGGGAATGGGTCTCATGTAAGGACCCATCAGTCCGCCCACGAATGCCATGGGTAAAATGGCGCTGATGACGGTTAATGTGGCCAAAATGGTCGGATTTCCCACCTCGTCCACCGCTTCGATGGCCACGATGCTCTTGGAACGGTTTTGATTTTCCGGAAGGTGAAAATGACGGACGATATTTTCGACCACCACAATGGCGTCATCGACAAGGATGCCGATGGAAAAGATCAGGGCAAACAGAGTGATCCGGTTCAACGTGTACCCATATAGATAAAATATCGCCATGGTCAGGGCGAGCGTCACGGGAATGGCAATGGCCACCACACCGGATTCGCGGTGTCCCAATACAAACCAAATGAGAACGGTTACCGAAACAATGGCGATCATCATGTGAAAAAGCAGTTCATTTGATTTTTCGTTGGCCGTGTCGCCATAGTTTCGGGTGACGGTCATATGAATATTGTCGGGAATGACGCTTCCGGTTATTTTGCGGATACGTTCAAGAACGTTATTGGCCACGGTAACGGCATTGGACCCTTTTCGCTTGGCCAGCGTCAGCGTAACCGCGGGATACAGTCCTTCCGAAGAGAGCCGGCCGGAGATCTGTTTTTCTTTTTCAGCCGGCCCCGTACCGAAAAACACATATCGGGAGGGTCCTCCAGGGCCGTCCAACACATCGGCGACATCTCGAAGATAAACCGGTTTTCCGTTGTAAACGCCCACCACCACACTTTGGACCTCCCTTTTGGTTTTTAAAAATCCACCGGTATGAACGAGAACCTGGCCTTTAACCGACGGGTAACTGCCGGTATCGGATTCCTCGTTCGAAGCACTGACAATAGCGGCCACCCGTTCAAGATCCAGGCCGTATGCGGCCAGGCGGACCGGGTCGAATTGCACCCGGACTTCTCGCCGCTCGCCGCCGATAATGGACGTCATGCCGACGTTATCAACGCGCTTGACGGTATTTTCGACCTCCGCGGCCACTCGGCGCAAGGTATATTGATCGTAACTTTTTCCCCAGAAAGTCAGCGCCAGAATGGGAACATCGTCGATGTACCGCGGTTTAATGAGCGGCGGCGTGACCGACCAGGGAATCAAATCGTAGTTGGCCATGAGCTTTGACTGGAGGCGTACGATGGACTTTTCTTCATCCTGGCCGACGTAAAATCGGACCACCACCATCGACATGCCGGGACTGGAAGTGGAATAGACATATTCAACCCCCGGAATTTCCCACAAGAGCTTTTCCATGGGATTGGTGACGCGCTCCTCGACTTCTTTGGCGCTGGCGCCCGGCATTTTCACAAAAATGTCGATCATGGGAACGATAATCTGCGGCTCTTCTTCTCTGGGAAGCGCGATGAGGGAGGCGATGCCCAGTAATATGGCGGCGATAATAAAGAGAACGGTCAACTTGGAGTCGATAAAAAAATGGGCGATTTTGCCGGCGACGCCTGTTTTAGGCTTCATGACTTAAGTCTCCACTTTCATGCCGTTTGTAAGATTTACAGGAGGATTCGCGACGTAACGATCTCCTTCTTTAAGGCCTGACAGCACTTCTACGGATTTGCCAAAAGTTCTGCCGGTTCGAATGAGGCGAAATTTTGCGATTTGTGTGTTATCCACGACATAAAGGCCGGTCAGCTGTCCGGAATGAATGACCGCGGTGATCGGGATCAACAGCAAGTCGGAACTGCCGATCGGAATCGATCCCCGCGCGAACATTCCGGAACGAAGTGCGCGGTCAACGGGCAGTCTGACTTTGATCAAAAAAGACCGGCTTTTCGTATCCGCGGCCGGGAAAATATCCTGCACGCGTCCCGTATACGTTTTGTTGCCGAGGGCGGACACCGCCACGGCAACCTTTTGATCCAAATCAACGGTATGGATATATTGTTCGGGCAGCACCAGATCGGCGACAAAGGCATTTTTATTTTCCATTGAAAACATGGGGCTGTCCGGGGCGGCCATGTCCCCCACATCGACCATTTTAGCCCGAATGATACCGTCGTAAGGGGCCAGTATCACCGTATCTTTTGCCTTGACCAAGGCCAATGACACGGCGGCTTCGGCCTCTTTGACACGCTCTTTTGCGGCGGATAGCCCGGCTTGAGCCTGCTGGTATCGGGATTTGATCTCATCGAACTCCTGGGGACTGGCGGATTCATCTTTGATGAGGTTCCGGTATCGGTTATAGGTGGCCGTCGCAAGTTCTGCGCCTGCGTCGGCCGACGTTTCGGCGCGCCGGGCGGCGCCAAGGCCAGCTTTTGCCTGACGCAGCATTGCAGCGGCCTGTCGGTTGTCGATGGTGGCCAGCCGGTCTCCCTTTTTTACAATGTCTCCTTCCCGGACAAAGACTTTTTTCACAGATCCCATCACCTGGCTGGAAATCGTGGAAACGGTTTTGGCGCTGATGGTTCCTACAGATTCGTAAATAGCGGGATGACGGATAATTTGAACAGAGACGACCGCTGCCTTTACGCTCCCTTTATTCGACGCTTTAACATTTCCGGGCTCTATTTTTTCTCCGCAACCCATAAAGAGAAAGCCCGCTAAAAAAATAACAAAACAGAAAAATCGTTGGTTTTTCCTCATGACCGACTCCTTGAACAAATACGAGCAATTGTGATATAACAGATTGTATTTAAAAGACATATTGACTTTACGAATTTGAGTTCCCACTACTTGCAGTGCCGGATAAATTCAAATAGCGGCATAGCCGCGTTTCATAAAATCGTTACACGATTTTATTGAAAATCACTGTTAATGGTTCCTGCAGCCAGTTCGAGCTCAATCCGGGCCACTTTGTAGTCGTGGAGCGCCTTGAAATAGCTCGTGCGAGCCTGTTGGCGGGCCAATTCGGCATCGAGAAGGCCGACAATCGTTAACAAGCCGTTATTATAGCGATTATTTACTATACGCAATCCTTCTTCAGCCTGATCCACCGCGATTTTCGCCACCCGTATCCTTTGCCGGGCGCTTTGTGCTTTTAAAAAAGCTTGCCGGGTTTGGACTTGAATCCCCAGTGCCATGCTTTTTTGCATTTCCCGGACGCGGGCCAGCATGGATTTTGCGGCCTTTGTTTCTTCGAGGATACGGTTTCCGCTAAAAATGTTGATTCGCATGACGGCGCCCAGCGTGTAATTGTCCGCCGAATCATTGAATTTTTCAGAGTTGATTTCGTAATTTCCAACCAGGTTGATATCCGGGTAATGGCCGGCGCGTGCTTTTTCAACCTCTTTTTCGGCGATTTTTTCCTCAAGACGCAGATTTTCCATTTCCGGGCGTTTGGACAAGGCAATAGTGATCCACGCTTCGATGGTTCCGCTAATATCGGGGCCAATGGTCAGGGACGTCACCGGGTTCAGGAGATCGGCTTTTCCGGAACCCATGGAAGCGTTCAACATCGCCTCGTTTATTTTATACCCGCTTTGGGCTAAAAGCTGCTGCTGTTCCAAATCTGCAATATGAACCTCGGCTCTTAAAAGATCGCTTTTGACCACAAAACCGCGGTTATAACGGGATTGTATCATATTCAGATTGGCTTTCGAGGTGTCCAGCGCTTGTTGGGTCACTATGATATTTTTCAAGGATAGAACAAGGCCGGCATACGCTTTAGCGGTTTTGGCGATCACGTTTTGGCGGGTCCGTTCAAGGGACAATGTGGCCGCCGAGAGGTTCAGTTTGGCCTGTTCCCAGCCGATTTTGGTTCGGCCGCCCTCAAAGACAGACCATGAAACGGAAACATCGGATGCAAAGTTATTGATGGGATCCGGATCATTCAGCCGTTGAGGGTCGAAGTCCGTCTGCGTAATCACCTCTTGATTCAGCTTGGTGCCGAAGGCATACATGGGATTGGTGGTTCGGTTGAAACTTTCTGAAAAATTGACTTGCGGGTAAAAACCGGATAATGCTTTGGTTGAATTGGACTTGAACGCTTCAACCTGAAAACGTGCCGCCTTTATTTCAGGATTTTGCTTTACGGCAATCCGAATCGCTTCCGTCATGGACAAAGGTTCAGGCGCCGACCCGGTTTGATCGTCTGCCGCGCCGGCAAATGTGGGGCTAAAAAGAGATACACAGCCAAATATCAATACCAATAGATAAATATGAAAGGGTTTCATAAGGCTTCTCCAAATTTTTGAGAGTGGTTCTAATGGTATAAATTCTGGAAATTGTATTGTTTTTCAACCTGGTGGGCACTGCATTTACGAACAAATGAATTTAGTATATGCTCACTATCCACAGAAATCAAGATCTTGTAAAAATAATGACATATTCCTATTGATCTTGGTCAATCGGCATAGATGCATTTGTTTCGATCTGCTGGTAGGCTGTATTTTTCTGCAAAGCAACATAAGATTTCTTGCCTTTCCATAAAATATTTTATGGGGAAATATTCCTTTCCAAAACTGCCGGGGCTGGGGGCCTGACACGAGAGGAGTCAACAAAATATGGTTCAATTCAATTAGGTTCATTTACCTCGCTGACGCCAAGAGAGTCTCTGAAAGTAACAGATGAGATCCTGTGAATATAAAAAATTGTTTTAATAGTATCGCAATAATTGCTGACAGCATGCGGAAACGGATGTTCAATGAAAGTGCGTGCTTAATAGGGGTATGAAATTGCCTTTACCGTGTCAAGACAATTACAGATGGAATATTTTACAAAAAGCCTCAATTCGGTTATAGAAGGTGTAAGGGGGCAATCGGAAAGAAAATTGAATAAGCAACCTATGCCTGCCTGCCGCGCTTAACTTGGCGCAGGCAGGCACCCGGGACATACGATCTTCGGAAAAGATCTTCCGGCGGAAAGTGCTCGACATCTACGCCACCAGTATCGACTATGACCCCAACACAGACCTCAGCCGGGAGTTTTTCGCAATTTTAAAGCGAATGATGAACTCCGGGGGATTTCGAAACATGTTGAAACAACAATTGCACACCCATTTCGGTTTCGATTCATTTTTAAAAGGTCAGAAAGAGGTCATCCAAAATATCCTAGACGGGCAATCCGCGGCGGCCATTTTCCCTACCGGTGCGGGCAAATCCCTTTGTTATCAGTTGCCGGCCATGATGCTCCCCGGTATGACACTGGTGGTATCTCCCCTGCTGTCCCTGATGAAAGATCAACTCGATTTCTTGCTGGAAAGCAACATCCCTGCCGCGCGTTTGGATTCAAGCCTTCAAAAAAACGAATATAACGCGATTCTCGAAAGAGCCAAAAAAAACGAATTAAAAATTCTAATGATTTCGGTCGAACGGTTTAAAAATGAACGATTTCGCTCCCATCTGGAAAAGATGAATGTTACCCTGCTGGTTGTTGACGAAGCGCATTGCATCTCTGAGTGGGGGCATAATTTTCGACCGGAATATCTGAAACTGCCTGATTATCAAGAGGAATTCAAAATAGAGCAAACGCTGTTGCTGACCGCGACCGCAACTGAGCAGGTAATTGACGACATGTGCACTAAATTCAATATTCTTAAAGACCATGTATTTGTTACCGGCTTTTATCGCGAAAATCTCTTTCTGCAAATAACGCCCACAGCCACACCTGACAAAAAGAACCGCGTGCTTCAAAGAATCCGTGAAAATCCCAAAGCCTCTACGATTGTATATGTTACCCTGCAGAAAACGGCTGAAGACGTCTCGGATTTTCTCTGCGCAAACACCATAAATGCACATCCTTATCATGCCGGGATGAAAAACGAAAAAAGAGAACAGATTCAAAACAAATTTATGGGTGGGACCTTATCATGCATCGTTGCAACCATCGCATTCGGAATGGGGATCGACAAAAAGGACATCCGGAGAATCATTCATTATGATTTGCCCAAATCGATTGAAAACTATAGCCAGGAAATCGGACGCTCCGGGAGAGACGGAAGTCCAGCCTTGTGCGAAGTTTTAGCCAACAGGAGCAACATTCATATTTTAGAGAATTTTGTTTATGGCGATACTCCGGAGAAACATTCGATCCTTCAATTGCTCCGGACCATAAAAGAAAATAAGGGCTTTTTCTGGGAGATCAAAGCAGTCAAGCTTTCAAATGACCTGAATATCAGAATTCTTCCGCTAAAAACATTACTGGTTTATCTTGCAATGAAAAAAATTATTCTCTCCAAGTTGACCTATTTTGAAGAATATTCATTCAAATACCACACAGA
>JBAUWG010000495.1:0-1885 GCA_049583675.1 Desulfobacterales bacterium
GTTGCAGGGTGCTGGATCAGCGTATTACAATCGCCTAAGCTTACCGCAAGTGTACAGATTTGAACATTATTCATCACGGTCTTGCCGGCATTGATTCCACCTTTAACTTCAAATGCGATCATCCCTCCGAAATATTTCATCTGCTTTTTAGCGATGTGGTGACCTTTATGAGAAACAAGACCCGGATAATGCACCTTTTCTATTTTGGGATGCATTTCCAGCCATTTTGCGATTTTTAATGCATTGATGCATTGTCTCTCCATCCTGACGGCAAGGGTTTTAATTCCCCTTAAAAAAAGCCAGGCATTAAAGGGGCTCATGGTCGGTCCATAATGATGGACATATTTTTCTCTGATCCGATCCATCATTTTTTGGGTTCCTACAATAATGCCGCCGATAATATCAGCATGTCCGCCGATGTACTTGGTTGCAGAGTGCACGATAATGTTTGCACCGAGATGTAATGGGTTCTGCAGATAGGGGGTGGCAAAGGTATTGTCAACGATAAGCGGAATACGGTGCTTTTTGGCTACTCCTGCCCATATTTCGATATCAAAAACGTCCAAGGTCGGGTTGGCAGGGGTTTCGATATATAAAAATCTGGTGTTTTTATCCACTAATTTTTCAATCTCCAGCGCTTTACAGCAGGAAGCGGGAGGAACCAGACGGGCTTCGATTTTAAGGTCTTTGAACCTCTTAGTAAAAAGGGCGAATGTTCCGCCATAGACAGTAGTGCAGGATATAAAATTATCTCCGGGTGCTGCCAGAGAAAGCGCCGTTGATGCAATCGCCGCCATTCCGGATGATGTAGCGACGGCATCTTCTCCGCCTTCCAGTGCTGCCATTTTATCCTGGAGCATAGATAGTGTGGGGTTAGATATTCTTGTATATATGTGCCCCTCATCTTTTCCGGCAAACAACTTCTCTCCGTGATCTGCGTTTTTGAATTGAAATGCAGACGTCATATGGATTGGTGCAACAAGGTCCAGGGTATTTTGTTCTCCGGTATGGATGCTATGGACAATCTGTGTTTCTTTGGCCAATGTTTTCATAATTTTTTTCTGTGTCCTCAGCGTCAGGTTCTTCAATACGCCGGGTTTCGATTATTAAAGAAAATGATTTTAATGAACATACGTCGTCAAATTTTTATGTCATATGATAAATGTATCAGAAAAGCGTATTGGTTGCCAGGGACTTTGACCTCACTCAATTAAGGTTTAATTCTAATAGTCCAGCTCTTTGCCGCTGCTTTCGGCCCGGCTCAGTATTTCAGGGGACTCATCGAAAGTCAGGATCTTCGATTTTTGGGGTTCGTTCAGCAAGGTTTTGGCGATGATGTAGCCGGCAATCGACCAGGTCTGTCTCCTGCGGGCTTCTTTTCCGATCAGCTTATTATGAATGCCGTCGTAATATTCGGGATAATTATCTTGGGACAATCTTGTTTCCGCCAGCTCAATCATGTCGCTCAAGTGTCTCGTTCGGCCTGTTTTGACGGAAGCAGTCGCCAGGTACCACATTAAAAAGGGCCAGCTCCCGCCGTTGTGGTAGGACCAGGGCATGTTTTTGGGGTCGTGCCCGGTGATCAGTTCCCAATCTCTTCCGGTCAGCGCAGGATAACATAATTTCAGCGGCATTTCTCCGATCAGCTCTTTTTTCCGGTTGTGAAGCAATGTTAATATCCCATGGGCTTGGTTTTCATCCGCAAGCGAGTTGAGGATCATCAATAGATTTCCCGCGGTGAAAAATCTAAAATCCATCCTTGACGGACCGACATCTCCGGCGAAATAACCGTCGTCATCCGAAAGCCAGTTGAACACCCAGGGGGGAATGGACTCGGGGAAAATATTGAATTGGTTCAGGGCATTCTCTCTATACTCTTCTATTT
>JBAUWG010000496.1:0-2957 GCA_049583675.1 Desulfobacterales bacterium
CACCAAAGAGTATTCAGCCCCGGAATTCCTGCCCGTTTTTGCAGTTCAGGCCAAAAAAAACATGGATGGCTGGGGTATTGGTTTTTTTCATAATCATCATGCCGTAGTTGAAAAGTCGGCTGAAAAAATTTTCCAGTCAGGTCAACTGCACGATAGTTTTCAAAGACTGGCGCGGGTTGTTAAGAGCAGAATTATCATTTGCCATCTTCGTCTTCGGACCAGCGGGCTCTTGGACGAGTGTCATGCCCATCCCTTTGTGCTAAAATTCGGTGGGTATGATTGGATTTTTGCGCATAACGGAAAGGCGCCGGATATCGAATCCTACAGAAGCAGCGGTATGGCCATTGAAGATGCCGTAAGCGACTCGGCCAGAGCGTTTGAATATCTTAGGGATCGTATGGAAGACCGCTACCGGCATGATTCAAAGCCAGATCAGCTTTTCAAAGCCTTGCTGAACAGCACCTCGAAAATGGTTGACCAGTATCCGGGTGGATACAATTTTTTATTGTCCAACGGACATCTTCTCTTTGCCTTTACCAACCATCGGCAGTTTATGTTAATGAAAGGAAGCGAGGAACTAAAAGGTGCTTTCCTGCTCACCACCTTGGCGCGAGGGTTAACTTCAGAAAAATGGTTGCGGGTGGCAAAAGCCACCAATCGCCGGGGATTGCTTCTGGCAATTTCAGGCAATGATGTTATTTTACACCAATCCATTTAACAAACAAGCCGATCCAAATAGAGCGTTTCAAATGCTGGTGGTTGTCACCGCCGACCATTCAACCCCGAGCATATCCCCCATGGTTCACTCCGGCGAGCCTGTTCCTGTCATAATGGCAGGTCCGTCTGCTCGTAGGGATGATGTGAAGCAATTCTCTGAAATCCAGGCTGCACGAGGGTGTCTGGGAATACTTCGCGGGACTGAACTGATGCTGATGTTCCTTAATTTTTCAAATCGAGACAATTTGGAAGGGCATCAATTGGAACCCATCAAGAGGGCGTATCTGCCGTCCGACGATGAACCGTTTGAATTAATTTAAACCCAAACCGAGCGTTTTATACTATTCTCTTATCAAACGAAAAGCATAAAATCATAGGATGTCTCCATTATTTCCTCCCGATCACAACTTGGAAATGGGGTGCTTATTTTGGCGGCGCTCGTGCTGGGCAATGGCCCAGAGGCGGAGGTCTCCGAAGAGTTGTGCGAGAGCGGCGGGCAGGTAGTGGGAGTTGAGGCCGCTGGGGTTGGGGAGGACCCAGGCGTGGCTGGCGCCGAAGGGGGCCTTTTGGAGGCCGACGCGGGCGTCTTTGATGCCGGAAACGACGCGGTAGGGACCGATGCCGAGGAAGGCGACGACGGTGGGACCCCAGCGTTTGACTTTGGCTTGGAGGCGCTGGCCGCCGGCGCGAAGTTCGTCGTCTGTGAGTTCAGAGGCGCGGGCGGTGGCGCGTTCGACGATATTGGTGATGCCGAAGTTGAGGTCGAGAAGGAGGGATTCTTCAAAGGGGGATAAGAGGCGCGGGGTGAAGCCGCCTGCGTGGAGAGCGGGCCAGAAGCGGTTGCCGGGTCGGCCGAAGTGGTGGCCGATGGCGGCGGTGTAGAGGCCGGGGTTGATGCCGACGAAGAGGACGATGAGGTTTTTGGCGACAAGATCCGGGACGACCCTGTTGTGCGCGGCGAGGAGCTCGGCTTTGGTGGGTTTCCAGGGGGTGGGCAATGTCCGGTTCATAGTGCGGCGTCCTTGGAGGGTATTTTGCCGGCGGTCAGAATGCTGCGCCTTGAAGTGGTCATACAAAAGCTCCTTTCAATTAAATTGTCGTACGCGCTCACGGGCCGAGTATGATAAACGTATAGAACGATCGAACCTACGGCCGCGCCTATATGTCGATTACCATGTCTTTCTGGGGGCGCGAGCAGCAAATCAAAAGGTTTTCGCCCGCCGGAGCCTTGAGTGAGGGGCTCGGGATCACTTGGCAGCTCACTGCTGTGACGACGAGCATTGAATGTAGTAGTTCCGGCGTCCATCAGCGGCGCCGCTTCGTCAGCGTATAGCGATTCGAGCATGCTCCCCAGGCGCTGACGTAGCGCGAAACCGAGCCGTAGAGCGCATCGCTAACCGCCATGTCGTAGGCCGAAATGGTTTTGGCCACCGTCCCAGCTGCACCGCCGACCGACAAAAATCACCGGACCCCTTCCTGGCTGGCGCCGATCTCGGCGAACGTTCCTAAGGTCTTTGCGTCGAGGTTAAGTGCCAGCGCCTTCTGCCGCGCGGCGGTCATGTGCAATTCATCGATATCCGCGGGAAGCCAGAGAATACATCTGGTCTTCGAAAGCATCCGCGGAAAGCGGCCGGCCATGGCTGCAAACGACAGGCTATCCTGAGCCGCCTCAATGGCTTGTTCTTGTGGGCGGTATTAATGGAACTTCAATTGCAGCAATGCTTTATCAAGTTGTTGCTGTTGGCGCCAAGGTTGATTTTGGCATTCCGGTTCAGCCGTCGTAGCCTCCGGCTACTGTGGCGAAGTCGACGTATTTTAAATGGATTCAAATTCGGAGGATATTATTCAATGCGCGCTTCTTCTTAGGTAAAAAGACGATCGGTAGATGATATATGAGAAGGATACGAGCAGATATTAGAATCCACCAAATAGGAGATTAAGAATAGAAAAATCACTGTCAATAGGGTTTGTAAAAAAAGTTAGGGAAAAAGCAGATTAGTGGAAAATACAACATATTTGAGGGGATTTCCCGCAAGAAATTCAGATAAATTCAAACCATCGATATTCTAAGGATATTACACAAAAATAGAAATCCAAAATTACACTATACTTTATCAAAATCTCATTAGAAAAATTTTAATAAATTTAAAATTGGAAGTGTAAACATGAAACCTTAGCTGTTTTTAAGATATTTACTCCTCATATCAATCCGCCATTGGTGTTATTGATTGAGATAACAC
>JBAUWG010000497.1:0-7201 GCA_049583675.1 Desulfobacterales bacterium
GGTGAGAAATATGGTGAATTCAAACATGAAAAACGGAGTCTTTTTAATAAAATGATTGTTGTTGCTATTTCAGGCGCCAGCGGCCCCATTATGGGGATTCGTTTGATAGAAGAACTCCTCAATTCAAAAGAGCGTGTCGCAGCCATAATATCCCAGCCGGCCGGCCGGATCATCGAATACGAAGTATTGTTGGAAAAAGCGTCTTTTTCATCTTTAAGAGAGCTGCTTGAAATGCGGGGCGTTGCAAAAAATCTCGATCTTTTGAACGAATATAAAAATGATGATTTCTTTTCTCCGGTTGCCAGCGGCTCCGCTCAGTTTGAAGGCGTAGTGGTGATCCCGTGTTCCATGAAAACGCTTTCCGCCATTGTACACGGCCATGCCGATTCTCTGATAACCCGGACCTGCGACGTGGCACTCAAGGAAAAGCGCAGATGCATCATTGTGCCTCGGGAAACGCCGCTTAGCGTGGTCCATACTGAAAATTTGCATAAGGCGGCGCAGGCTGGAATAGAGATTGTGCCGCCGGTGCCGGGATTTTATACGCGCCCCGAGTCTATTGTTGATGTGATCGATTTTGTGGTGGGTAAAATATTGAACCTTTTGGGCAGAAAACACCGTCTGTTTGAAAGCTGGGGAAAGTAGGTGGCCACTCAGACAGCTTCCAGCAAAAATTTAATCATACCGGAGGCTACTTTAACGCTAATTTGTTTCAGAAAACGATTATCCATTATAAAATGACATTTCCGAATAACATCAAAAACAAAAAACTCCAAAGTATCGCCGAGAAAGTCGAGGGCAATATTCCGGTGAGCAAAGAAGATGCGCTCTGTATGCTTACGACGAACGATATCCTTGATCTGGGTGCTATTGCTCATTATATCCGGACCGGCTTGCACAAAGACATTGCCTATTACGGCGTCAATATGAATCTGAATTACACCAACATCTGTGAACTGCGATGTCCGCTATGTGCCTATTCCTGTGACGAGGACAGTAAAAATGCGTTCGTGCTTTCCCTTGAAGAGATCGAAAAGAGGATACGAAACGCCGTTTCCATGGGGATCGACGAAGTGCATATCGTGGGCGGTCTTTATCCTGAATTGACCATTGATTATTTTGAAAAGATGTTAAGACTCATTAAAAGGATAAAGCCGGATATGCACATCGTCGGCTTTACTGCCGTTGAATATGATTACTTTGCGAAAAGAAATCAGATTTCTTTAGAAGAAGTATTCAGACGGCTCATGGACGCCGGTGTCGAAGCGCTGCCCGGGGGCGGGGCCGAGATTTTTTCTTCACATGTGCGCGATATTATTGCTCCAAAAAAAATATCCGGGACAAAATGGCTGTCCGTCATGCGGACGGCTCATAAAATGGGCCTTAAAACCAATGCAACCATGCTGTATAATCACATCGAAGACCCTGAAGATATCGCCGATCACCTGTCACGGCTCCGTGACCTTCAGGAAGAGACCGGAGGCTTCAAAACCTTCGTCCCTTTGCAGTTTCACGGTGAAAACACAAAAATCACTGCCAAACGGGTGACCACCGGATACGACGACATCCGAATCTATGCCACGAGTCGAATTTTCCTGCACAATGTGCCTCATTTAAAAGCCCTGTGGATGTATGTCGGGGAAAAAATGGCCCAGGTCCTTCTCAGGTTCGGTGTCGATGATATCGGCGCCACCTATCACCATGAAAAAGTGGTGCATGCGGCCGGTGCACAGACGCCCGACTTCGGGTCGGAACCTTTTTTAAGAAGACTCATTCAAAAGGCTCATCTCACACCCGAACGGACCACCGCCAGTTACCGTCACGCATCATCCTGCTCGAAAGAGGTGTCTTCATGAAACTGGGTTACATCGACTATCTCAATTGCTATCCCTTTTATTTTTCAATGTTTGAAAGACAGATTGTTGAAGGCATCCGTATCTATCCGGGATATCCATGCATGCTGAACCTGATGCTGGCGGATCACCGCCTGGACATGAGTCCCGTCTCCTCGGCCGCCTGTGCCCAGTTTGCCGATGACGTGGTGGTGCTGCCGCAATTTTGTTTAAGCTCGGTGGGGTATGTGGGTTCAGTAATTCTGGTGAGCAAAATACCCATTGAGGATCTGAATCAAAAAAGAGTGGGGATCACCAGCGCATCCCAGACATCAAAAGTGCTGCTGAAGGTTCTGCTCAAGAACTATTACCATTTGGAGCCGGTTTATATTCCCTCCCAACCCAGACCCGTACTCAAGGATTTGGATGCAGCCCTGGTGATCGGAAACGATGCCATGGCCATCTCTTCCGAACCGATCTCATATATTTATGATCTCGGCGATCTGTGGCTGAGAAAGACCGGATTTCCCGTGGTATTTGCGGTGTTTGCAATAAGAGAAAGGGTGGTGGAAAAATATTTGCCCCGGATACAATCCGTTATTTCTTCTTATCATCGCTCCTTGAACTGTCTTGAAGAAGAAAAAGAACATGTCGTTTCAAAAGCAAGGGCAAAGTATCCGGATATTATCTACGATATCAACGGCTATTTTGATCTGTTGGAATTTGAATTTGATGATGAATTAAAAAAGGCTCTGATGTTTTATTATACCATTGCCGGAGAGATGGGGCTGCTAAGAAAAGTGAAGCGGTTAAACTATCTGACGGCGATTGACTAGAAGGCATCTCAAAAAAGTCTTTTCGTCCGATATCGGCGTTGATCCTTCGTCTCAAATCCTCGACATACTTGAGTATGCCTGTGGGTTGATCCTCGGCCTCGTCTTGATCTCGACCGAAAATCCTAATTTTGAGATAGCTTCTACTGAGGATATATCTTCTTTTACATGAAAGCCTTAAACCCAAACAACAAGCTTTATCATAAGTTATATCGGGGAGACCGGATTACCCCATCAGAGGCCCTCGAACTTTTTTCCTGGGACATCATCGATTTGGGAAAAGCCGGTGATATGCGAAGAAAAATGGCATCTGCCACGGAAACGGTAGGGTTTATCATCGACCGGATTATCAATTTTACCAATATCTGCGAGGCCGAATGCGCGTTTTGCGCTTTTCATGCCCGTGCCAATCTCATCGAGCCTTATGAACTGTCCATGGAAGATATCTTTTCCAAGATCGAAGAACTGCTCGATGCAGGGGGTACGCAGGTCATGCTCCAGGGCGGGCTTCATCCCGACTATATCCTGAGTAAGTATATCGACATGGTATCTTCGATAAAAAAGCGATTCCCCGACATTTATCTTCACTCTTTTTCTCCTTCGGAAATCGTTCATATTTCCCGGAAAAGCGCCTTGTCTGTGGAAGACGTTGTAAAAGGGCTCAAAGAGGCGGGTCTTGACTCCGTTCCCGGTGCATCGGATCTTTTAGTGGACAGAATACGGGCCAAAGTCAGTCCGAAAAAAATTGCGGTGGAAGCATGGCGCGAGGTCATACGGTCGCTTTACCGGAACAACATGGTGTCGTCGGCAACCATGACCTATGGAATAGGAGAGACCGACGAAGAAAAGATCGATCATTTAAAGGTTATCCGCGATGTCCAGGATGAAACCGGAATTTTGCAATCCTTTATTCCCTGGTCCTTCTCACCTGAAAAGACACGCATGAAAAATATCCTTCCGGCCACGGGAATCGATTATCTAAAAATTCTGGCCATCGCGCGGATTTTTCTCGACAATGTCACCTATATTCAAGCAGGATGGCTGACCGAAGGGCTGAAACTTGCCCAAGTGGCGCTGACTATGGGGGCAAACGATATGGGTGGGGTGCTTATGGAGGAAGTCGTGGTCAAAGCAACCGGGATCACAAGGGCAACCAGCGAAAAAGAGCTGATCCATATCATTCGAAATGCCGGGAAGATTCCGGTTCAAAGGGATTCTCGCTATCGGGTGATAAAGGAGTGCGTATGACACGTCTTGATATCGCCTTTTCCACATGCCCTAACGATACGTTTATCTTTCATGCCCTGCTTCATGATTGCATTGATACGGGAGATCTTCATTTTGTTTCCCATATGCACGATGTAGAAGCTTTGAACCGGAAGGCGTTTTCCAAAACCTTTCATATTTCAAAGCTCTCCTTTTACGCCTATCTTAAACTCAGAGAGTCCTATGAAATTCTCGATGCAGGGTCTGCTTTAGGGTATGGATGCGGGCCGCTTCTTGTGGGAAGGTTGGCGGATCTCTCACTTTCCGAAGCAAAAATTGCCGTGCCCGGTGAATACACCACGGCATATCTGTTATTAAAGTTGTGGCATCCTGAAATACGCAACATTGAAATTACCCGGTTTGACAATATTCTCGAAGGTGTACAAATCGGACGGTACGATGCCGGTCTCATCATTCACGAAGGCCGGTTCATCTATCCGGAATACGACTGTGTCGAGATCATCGACCTCGGAAAATGGTGGGAAGACCGAACATCCCTTCCGATTCCTCTGGGATGTATTGCCCTCAGAAAAGAATCCCCCTATATAGACCTTAAAACGGATATTGAATCCGCAATACGAAGGTCCGTGAAATATGCGTTTCAAAACCGGGAAGCATCCAGAGAATTTGTAAAATTGCATGCCCAGGAACTGGAAGATCCGGTGATCGACGGACACATTGACCTGTATGTCAATAATTTCACCCTATCCCTGGGGGATACCGGGAAAAAAGCCATTCAGGCCCTTGAGGAGGCGGCACGGTGGCAAAAGATATTGTAGCGGCCATTGTCATGGCCACCATGCTCGAGGCAAAGCCGTTTGTGCAAGAGATGTCCCTTAAGCAAACGCGCAAGGCCCCTTTTTTACTATTCCAAAACCATGAGGTTCTGCTCCTAGTTTCAGGGATCGGCAAGGCCAATGCTGCCATGGCGACGGCATATTTATGTTTGATGTTCAATCCGGCCTTAATTTTCAATATAGGCGCCGCAGGCGCCGCCCGGTTCGGATATGATCTGGGCGAGATATTTCATATTCACACGATTGTCGAACCGGATCGACCCGATCTGAAAACAGGGAAACCCTGTGTTCATCAACCGGATGTCATGGCAGGATTCAAAACTGCCAGACTGGCCACCAGCGATCGCGCGATTCTCGACCCTAAAAACCGCCAAGAGATTGCGCAAAATGCCGACCTGCTGGATATGGAAGGCGCCTCGGTGGTTCAGACCTGCAGAAAATTTGAGTCCGGGTGTTTTCTGTTTAAATTTGTGAGCGACACGCCGGATCATACACGAGACCAGGACATTGTGGATCATATCCGGCGCTACCGTCAAAGATTTTACGAATTTTTCGCCGACGCGGTTATGCCGAACAGTCAAAAACACCTTACTTGATTGATTTTCCCGCCGCATTGGATGGCGATGAGGTCTCCGAGAGCTCGGTTTGGTCCATGATGAAAATATCGTCATCCTTTAGCCCGGCCAGTTCATTTAACGCCTCACGGATTTCTGTCGAACCTTTATCTCTCACCAGCCTGACGGCAGCATAGTCTGTTTTAGTTTTTGAAAGAGAAAATCGGCCCCGTGTTTTTTCAAGATAGTTATAAACAAAATTTTTTACAGACTCCCAGCTATCGCGTCGCGTTTGATTCTCAAGGTGTGTGAGTTTGTCCAGATCTTTTAGCATGCGGGAATGACAACGCTTTGACCGGCGTTTCATAAGAAGGGTCGTCCAAAACAAAAAAAACATCAATGCAATCCCGCCGGCGACAACGGAAAGTATTTGCGGGTTCATACCGCCCAAAACACCAGAAATCATAAGAGCGCCGGTAACGCCGGCGCCGAGAATCAGACTTGTCCAGAAACCGATGAACAGGTGTTTTAAGCGAAACTTGCGCATTCTGAGTCGATAGTTTGTCAAAGCTTCAAGGAAATGGCTCAGACGCTCGCCGTGGGTTTCAACAAAGGTCGCCAGGTGATCGAGGCGGTGCCTCGGCGCTTTGAGGATGGCTTTTTTCAATTCTTCTCGCTGATTTTCCAAATGTCCCAGAAAACTCATATCGCTTCCGGATCGTTTCCCTGCACGCAACATGGCCCGGGGCGAATAGGTGAGGCGGATGGGGGGGATATCTTTCCGGCCGGTAATCTGGGAGAGATTCCAACACAGCGTTCCATAGACTTGCAAAAGATCGGCAAAGGAAGCGCACTCATCGATTCGATTTAAAACAAAGATCAAGCGGTCTTCAAAGGTCCGGGCCGGCAGTGTTTCCCGAATACTGATATAGGATTCGCGCACGGTTCCCGCCTTATGGGGATCGAAGACCACCAAAACCAGATCAGCGATTTGGGCGAGATCACCGATGACTTCCTGGTAATCGTATCCCCGATCCCGCTCGGTGATGCTGTCCAGCATGCCTGGCGTATCAATAACAGCCAAGGTTTCCAGAAAAGGCGCATTCACTTTTTTCAGGCGAAAGTGAGCGGCAAATCGTTGTCCATGCTTTCTCATAGTTTCAAAAGGGTAGTCCGGATCGTTGAGCAAAAACTTGCCGTCCCGTTCTTCGACAATACGAACATCCTTTGCCGTTGATACGGAATCATCATAGGTGATCACGGTAAAAGAATCATCCGTGGGCGCCTGACCGGTGGCTTGAATGTCTGCTCCCAGAAATTCATTAATGAGGGTTGATTTGCCCGAAGAATAGTTGCCGATAACAAGAACAAGAGGGCGCCATTTGATATTGGTTTCGAGGGGAACATCACTGTAACCGTAATGGAGCGCCGCGGGGGAGAGGTGGTCGGATACCATTTTTACCAATTCAGTTCGAAGCGAATTAATATAATTTTCACGATACATCGCTATCTCCCATTTTTCCGTATAAATCTCATTGTTCTTATCGCTTTGCGGCCGATATGCTTTTTCGCTTCTTCAGCCAGCGGAGGCCGAAGAGGGTCAGTCCCCATGCCAAAAATACGCCGTCGTCGATTTTTCCCATGATAAAATCCGGCATAAAAAAATAAACAACCGCACCCAAAAGAAAGCTTAGTATTAAAGCGGTTGAGTAACGCATCCAGGTGAAGATCCTGAAAAACATCAAGAACAGCAGTGTCCAAAAAAGATAGAACACCGTGGTAGCAGTAATCCGATATTTTACAGGGATGCTTTCCGCAACTTTTGACAAGAAAAGATGAGCTTTTTGGCCTGGTTTGTGAAGACGATGATAAAGAACCTCTTTCACTGTAATCTTTTCATCGATGTAAAATCCCGCCGG
>JBAUWG010000498.1:0-1992 GCA_049583675.1 Desulfobacterales bacterium
ACGGGTCCTACAGGAAGCGGCAAAACCAGCACGCTATATTCCCTTTTGCAGAAGTCCGCCACCATCACCAAGAACTATACCACCATTGAAGAGCCGGTGGAGTATTTTATGAGCATGGCTGAACAGGTCAACATCCGAAGAAAGATCGGCCTTGATTTTCCCCAGGTTTTACGGGCCATTTTGAGGCAGGACCCCAATGTTATTATGCTGGGCGAGATCAGGGATTTTGAGACGGCTGAAGTCGCGCTGCATGCGTCTCTGACCGGGCATCTGGTTTTAAGTACACTGCACACCAACGGGACCGTAGCTTCCATCACACGCCTTAAGGATATGGGAATCAAATCCTATGTGATCAGTGAAGCCCTTATCGGCATTGTCGCCCAACGATTGGTACGGCGCATCTGTCAGCATTGCAAAACCGATGACCATCCGAATGAAGAGGTGCTTCGCGCCCTTAAACTCACCTCAGAAAGTCTCGACTTCACACCTCAAAAAGGCGCCGGATGTTCCCGATGCAATAAAACCGGGTATGCCGGAAGAATCGGCATCTACGAGGTATTTCAGATTGACGGCACACTCAAGCGGATGATCTACCGGGAGTCCACGGAGTCTGAGATTTTAGAAGCTGCCAAGTGGGGAGGCATGACAACCCTTCTTGAGGACAGCCTGTCAAAAGTAAGGGACGGTGTTACGACCTTTGAAGAAATCATCAGGATATTGGGTCCGCAAAACATAGCTGGAATTAAATGTCCGCATTGCACTGCCTATCTGGAAGAAAGATTCAGATTTTGCCCCTTTTGCGGAGGGACCATTACTTCGCGCTGTTCCGGTTGCAGCAAATTGCTGGATTCAAACTGGAAACATTGTCCTTTTTGCGGCGAGACTCAAATAACCGGCGGCAAATAACCGCTGCCAAAACGAACAAGAGAGTATAACATTATGAAAAAACACACCATACTGGTCGTCGACGATGAAGACATGATTCTCAAATCGATCTTCCGCGCCTTGAGAAATGAGGATTACCGTGTTCTGACGGCAACAAATGGCGTAACAGGGCTTGCACTATTAAATGACCATGACGTTCATCTGGTCATCAGCGACCAAAATATGCCGGGCATGAACGGCATTGACTTTTTAAAGCAAATCAAGAAAGATTATCCTCAAATCTTGACCATTATGCTCACGGGCAATGCGGAAATCGGGATTGCCATGAATGCCATCAATGAAGCTGGGGTTTACAAATTCATCCTTAAACCGTGGAATGATCATAATTTGAAAGTTACCATCCGGCGCGCTTTGGAAACCCTGGAGCTGATCTGGGAAAGGGATTCATTGCTGGAGAAAGTTAAGACGCGGGATGCCATTTTACAAGGCCTGGAAAAACAATATCCAGGCATCAGCAAAGTGGAGCGCAACGAAAACGGATATATCATTTTAGATCCGGATTCTCCGGATTTTAATACGTTATAGAATAAGGACATGTCCCGAAGCGGCTTTTTGCAAAACGCTCCCGGGGCTCGAACAAACAAAACGCCTATGGATTCAAAGATGCACAACCAAAGCCGTGCGGTTATCAATCCTCGGCCGTGGAAGCTGATTCTTGTTTTGCTCTTTGTAACAGGGATCGTTGCGCTGTCGCTGTATCATCTGTCGAATGCCTATGTCATCCAACAGGCAGAAAAAAACATTCAGGATCTTTTGTTATCCAACCAAAGCATTCATCATTATATTCAGGTGGATGTCCGCCGGGCGTTTGACAAGTTAAGGGCCGGCGGCAATATACAACCGGAAGTGTTTATGCCGGAATTGATGTCCTCCTCTTACATCCTGAGAGATATTCACCGATATTATAACGAAGAACGGCGAAAGCGCGGGCTTTCCGAGTTCTACTTTAAGCTGGCCGCCATCAATCCCAGAAATCCGGTAAACGCAGCCGATGACCGGGAAAAAAAGCTCATCCACTTGTTCAACACCCGCAAAGATGCAAAAACC
>JBAUWG010000499.1:0-27375 GCA_049583675.1 Desulfobacterales bacterium
GCGCTGGCCCGTCATCATTTGACGGATTATGAACTGCAAAACGTGCCGGAGCAAAACATCTTGATCGTGCGAATAAAAAAAGCAGCGCACGCCGTGGGCGACGCCGCCAATCAGGTGGCCGCCGCACTCCGCCAGGAATTACCCGAAAAAGGATTTGTCGTCGAGAGCAAGGCGGAAATCGGATCTTCCGTCAGCCATGACCTGAAAAAAGCCGCCCTGATTGCCGTCGCAATTTCCCTGGCCGGCATCATTATCTATCTTGCCTGGCGTTTTGATCTGCGTTTCGGCGTTGCAGCTGCAATAGCGACGTTCCATGACGTTCTCACCGTGCTGGGTATTTTCTATCTTTTAAACAAGGAAATTACCTTGCTGCTGGTGACGGCCCTGCTCACGCTGGCAGGATATTCACTCACCGATACCGTTGTCGTCTTCGATCGCATCCGTGAAAACCTGCTTAAAAAGGGAAAACCGGAACTGGGTCAAGTCATCAATCAAAGCATTAATGAGGTTCTCAGCCGGACCCTGATCACCTCCGGCACCGTGCTGATGGTGCTGATCGCATTGCTCTTAATGGGCGGGGTGCTGCTGCGCGATTTTTCCCTGGCGCTGACCATTGGCGTTATCGTGGGCACCTATTCCTCGATCTTTGTAGCCAGCCCGATTATATATATCTGGCCGACTTCCATGAAAATACGAGGTAAGGAAATCGTGGGGAAAAAACACTAGAAGCTATCTCAAAATCAAAGACACCTGTAATTTTCCGAAGCCGGATAATGATGACTAAAAAATAGCAATTGACAGGCCGGTTTGCTGTTGATATGTTTTTTTTTGAACATCGAAAACGGCGAGATTTATATACCGGCCTCCGGCTTCGCTTCCAAAGCGGAGGGGAGAACGGATGCCATGAGCTTTAAACATTTTTAAAGACTTTCGGAATGTCCGCTCTCAAGAAGCGCGTTCTTATCAATCAACCTTTTTTTAATCTTCAAAAGTAATCCCTGTCGGCAACCAGAATGCCCAATATAAAGCCGCGACCTTTTAAACGACAAGTGCTTCCGGCATGAATGCTACAAGCCATCCCAAAAATGCAGATTACGTTCAAGGACAAGCCCGGCAAAGGCGGATAAAGCGCGAGCCGATGAAAAAGCGGAGCATACATGGCGTATGTGAGCATTCTGAAGAGGTTCGCAACACCGTAATTGGGCGATAGATGTATTTTTGGGCTGGTTTGTAATATCCTTGGGACACCGGGGTGGATATATGAAAAGACAAAAGTATCTGGTTTTTTTCGGATGGTTGTCACTATGTGGTGCACTTTTCCTCGGAGGCTGCAGCGACATACTCCTGCTTAATCCCAAAGGACCCATCGGAGATGCTGAACGGTTCGTCATCATTGCGGCCATTGCGCTGATGCTGATTGTCGTCATTCCCGTTGCGGTCATGGACTTATTGTTTCCCAGAAAATACCGGTCCACCAACCCCAAAGCCACCTATATGCCGACGTGGAGCCGTTCCGCCAAAATCGAATGGGTCGTCTGGCTGGTACCCGCACTCATCGTCACGGTTCTCGGAACCCTGGTTTGGCATTTCACCTTTCACCTGGACCCCTATAAACCCATCGATACCGGCGTTAAACCCGTCAACATCGAGGCCGTGTCCATGGATTGGAAATGGCTGTTTATTTATCCGGATCATCGGATCGCAGCCGTCAATCAGCTTGTTTTTCCCGCCAATGTACCGCTGAGTTTCAGGCTCACGTCCGACACGGTGATGACGTCCTTTTTTATCCCCCAACTCGGCAGCCAGATATACGCCATGGCCGGTATGCAAACCCGGTTGCATCTTCTGGCCGATGAACCGGGCACATACCTGGGCCAGAACCAGCATTTCAGCGGCCGCGGCTTCACCGGGATGCACTTCAAGGCCATTGCCGTTTCTCCGAAAGAATTCGAAGCGTGGATCCAAAAGGTCAAACAATCACCGGACAAACTCGATCCGGTCCGATACGAGGAGCTCGAAAAGCCGAGCGCCAATTATCCTGTAACGCTCTTTTCTTCAGTGACAACCGGTCTGTTCGATCGCATCATTCGCAAATACAATAAGACCATGAACCCGATTCCCGGCGTCGTGAACATGGAATCCCATTCAATGCAATTGAAAACCGGTGTTTCGGAGGAAAATTGATATGTTCGGAAAGTTAAGCCTTTCAGCAGTGCCTTACCACGACAAGATCGTCATGAGCGCCGTGTACGGTACGATCCTGTTAACCCTGGTGATTTTGGGGCTGATCACATACCACCGGAAATGGACCTACCTTTGGAAAGACTGGCTCACCAGCGTCGATCACAAAAGGATCGGCATCATGTATATTATCCTGTCCCTGGTAATGCTGCTGCGCGGGCTCTCCGATGCGATTATGATGCGATCACAGCAGGCGCTGGCTGCGGGGGCGTCTCTCGGTTATCTGCCTCCCGACCACTTTAACCAGGTGTTCAGCGCACACGGAACGATCATGATCGTTTTTGTGGCCATGCCGTTTCTGGTCGGGCTGATGAACATTGCCGTCCCGCCCCAAATCGGCGCCCGGGACGTGGCCTTTCCGTATTTGAATTCGGTCAGCCTCTGGCTGACCGTCGCCGGCGCCTTTCTGGTCATGGTATCGCTGGGAGTGGGCGAATTTTCCAAGGCGGGCTGGTCCGGCTATGCGCCTTTGACGGAACTGAAATACAGTCCCGGCACCGGCGTGGATTATTGGATATGGGCTTTCCAGATCGCCGGCATCGGTTCGCTGATGACCAGCATCAACTTTCTCGTCACCATTTTTAAAATGCGCGCTCCGGGGATGACGCTCATGCGGATGCCGATCTTCGTCTGGACAGCATTGTGCACCCTCGTGCTCATGGTATTGGCATTCCCGGTGCTGACCGTGGCCCTTGCCATGTTGACCCTCGACCGCTATCTGGGCATGCATTTTTTCACCAACACCCTCGGCGGCAATATGATGATGTATGTCAACCTGTTCTGGATTTGGGGGCATCCCGAAGTCTATATCGTAGTGCTGCCGGCATTCGGCGTCTTCTCGGAGATTGTCGCCACCTTCTCCGGGAAACGGCTGTTCGGTTACACCTCCATGGTCTATGCCACCATGGGGATCATGATCATGTCCTTTGTCGTTTGGCTGCACCATTTCTTCACCATGGGCGCGAGTGCCGACGTGAACATCTTCTTCGGCATTACGACCATGATTATCGCCATTCCCACCGGCGTAAAAGTCTTCAACTGGCTTTTTACCGTGTACCGCGGCCGCGTAAGATTCACGTCACCCATGCTCTGGACCCTGGGATTCATCACGACGTTTTCCATAGGCGGCATGGGCGGCGTGCTCCTGTCATCGCCGCCCGCCGACTATGTGCTCCACGACAGCCTCTTTTTGATCGCCCACTTTCACACCATGCTGATCTCCGGATCACTGTTCGGCTACTTTGCGGGCTATTCCTACTGGTTCCCCAAAGCCATCGGATTCACCCTGAACGAAAAGTGGGGAAAACCTGCTTTCTGGTTGTGGCTGATTGGTTTCTACTTTGCCTTTTTTCCCCTGTATATTCTGGGGTTCATGGGCATGCCCCGCCGCATGTACCATTACAGCAACCTGGCCTGGCATCCCTATCTGATCATCGCAGCCGGCGGTCTCGCCCTGATCCTGATTGGCGTCCTGTGCCAAATAATTCAATTGGTCGTTAGCATCCGGCAACGCCATACCGCCCGCGATCTGACCGGCGATCCATGGGACGGCCGTACCCTGGAGTGGGCGATGTCTTCGCCCCCGGCGGTGTATAACTTTGCAACAACGCCCACGGTGTATGATATCGATGCCTTTACGGACATGAAGGAAAAAGGCATCGCGTATCAAAAGCCGGATCGATACCATGACATTCACATGCCGAAGAACACGGGAGCGGGCTTTGTCAACGGCATATTGGCTTTCATTTTCGGATTCGCCATGGTCTGGCATATCTGGTGGCTGGCCGTTCTCTGCGCCTTGGGCATGCTCTTTTTGGTCATCGCCCGGGCAGGCAACGACGACACGGAATACACGATTCCCGCGGCTGAAGTGGAACACATCGAAAACCTGCGCTATCGGCAATTGGCATCCGCCGCGGCCATGAACCGTTTTGCAGGCGGCATAGTTGAGCCGGAAGTTTTACCACAGGTGTGAATGATGACAACCGACGCTTCGACCATAGACACTCCCGCTGCCGGAGAATTTGAGCACCCGGACCCCATCGCGAATCATGCCTTTGGTTTCTGGCTTTACATCATGAGCGACCTTGTCCTGTTCGGCGCAATTTTCGCGACTTACATTGTCCTGGGTCACAACTACGCCGGCGGTCCCACAGGCAAAGATTTGTTTCACCTGCCCTATACATTCGGTGAAACCATGCTCCTGTTGTTCAGCAGCGCAACCTATGGTCTGGCCATGCTGGCCATGCATGAGAATAAAAAGGATCGGGTGTTGATGTGGCTCTTCATCACATTCATTCTCGGCCTCGGATTCATCGGCATGGAGATCCATGAGTTCCACCACATGATCCTTGACGGTAACGGGCCGGAGCGGAGCGGCTTTCTATCGGCATTTTTTACCCTGGTGGGCACTCACGGAACCCATGTCACCTTCGGCCTGATCTGGATGGCGGTCATGATGGCCCAAAGCATCATCAAGGGACTGACGCCGCCGGTCCAATCCCGGTTGTTGCGTCTGAGTATCTTCTGGCATTTTCTGGATATCGTATGGGTGGGCGTCTTTACCATTGTATATCTGAGGGGGGTATTGTAAATGAATCGGACACCAATTGACAGCGCCGGTGCGGGCAGAGGAACCTTCAAATCCTATGCCACTGGATTCATTCTCTCTATCTTGCTGACCGCCATAGCCTTTGCACTGGCGATACAGGCCGGCGGGCTTCCCCGCTGGACCGTTCTAACCGGCATCTTCGGCGCAGCTATTTTGCAAATGCTGGTGCATCTGCACTACTTTCTGCACTTGGATACCTCCTCGGCGGCGCGTTGGAATGTGCTGGCCCTGGTCATTACATTATTCATCATGATCCTCTTCATCGCCTTGACGCTCTGGATCATGGCCAACCTGGATTATCGCATGATGTGACCATGCCTGAAGCCATTAAAAAATATATCCTCGTGACCAAACCGGGGATCATCTTCGGTAACCTGGTTACCGCGGCCGGCGGCTTTCTTTTGGCTTCCAAAGGACGCATTGATTTCGGCGCTTTTCTGTCGACCATCATCGGCATATCGCTTGTTGTCGCTTCCGGATGCGTGTTCAACAACATCATCGACAGAAACATGGACCGAAAAATGGTCCGGACGCGCAACCGTGTCCTCGCCCAAGGGTTGATGTCGCCGAAAGCCGCCGTATGTTACGCATCATTGCTGGGCATTGCGGGCATGGTACTGCTCTGGTCGGCAACGAATATGCTGTGCGCTGCCATCGTGCTGCTGGGGTTTGTGATCTATGTGGTTGTCTACAGCCTTTACCTGAAACGCCATTCCGTATATAGCGCGTTGATCGGCAGTTTGGCGGGGGCTGCGCCGCCGCTTGCCGGGTATTGCGCCGTCGGCAGCCGCTTCGACACGGGCGCATTGATAATATTATCGATCTTCAGTTTATGGCAGATGCCCCATTGTTACGCCATCGCCATTTACCGCTTTAAAGATTACACCGCCGCCGAGATCCCGGTACTGCCCATCCATCAGGGAATGCCGTCGACAAAAAGGCATATCATCGCGTATATACTGGCTTTTATGGCGGCCGCGATGATGCTGACCGTTGGCGGGTACACCGGTTACATCTATCTGGCAGTGGCGGTTGTAACGGGTTTTTTCTGGCTGCTGATGGCTTGTTCGGGTTTTAAGACATCCGATGACCGAATCTGGGCCAAAAAGATGTTTGTCTTCTCCATTCTGACCATCACCGTCCTGAGCGTCATGATGGCAACCGACTTCACGATGCCTTCTGCATCACATCTGCTCCTGTCCGCCGTACGGTAGTCCGGCCCTCCGGAGAAAAACAGATACAAGCGCATTTTTTGAACCTGTAAAGATCATTTATATATTTAAGACAGCTTCCTGTTCTTTCTTTATGTTCCCTTGCCGCGAGGTTTATCCGCCTTTGGCGTGATCATGCGGTTTAAAAAAAGAGAATCCATGGAGCGCCAGCCCGAATAACACCCCGAGCCCTCATTTATTTTGTATTTTCCCTCTGTCGCTTCAAATTCCGCCATTTTTCCAGCAACCCCTTAATATGATTCTCATAGCCCCTGTCTGTGGGGTTATAAAAATACCGGCCTTTGAGCTGTTCCGGCAAATAATCCTGGGGAACGTAAGCCTCCGGATAATCATGAGCATACTGGTAACCTTTGCCGTATCCGATATCTTTCATCAGCGCTGTGGGCGCATTACGAATATGCAGGGGAACCGGAAGCGCGCCGTATTGGTTTATTGCCGCTTTGACCGCCCCATAGGCGGCATATATGCTGTTGCTCTTGGGCGCGGTTGCCAGATAAACCGCCGCTTGTACCAGCGCCAATTCTCCTTCGGGATGACCGAGGAATCTGAAAGCCTCCATAGCACTGAGAGCAATTTCGAGAGCCCGCGGATCGGCATTCCCGACATCCTCTGATGCAAACCGGACCATTCTTCGAACGATGTAAAAAGGATCTTCTCCGGCGGACAGCATACGAGCGAGCCAATAGGCCGCCGCATCAGGGTCGCTTCCCCTCAGGCTTTTGTGAAAAGCGGAGATCAGGTTATAATGCGCTTCGCCGGATTTATCGTATAGCAAGGGTTTTCGCGATATGGCCTGCATGATGTCCTTTAATGTGATGCGCCCGGACGTTGCTTCGGATGCTTCATCAGTGGACGCCATTAGAAATGCCGCTGTTTCGAGGCTGTTGAGCGCCATCCGGGCATCACCGTCGGCAATTTTCGATAGATAGGAAATCGCATCCTCATCCAGTACCAGATTCATGTTCCCAAGCCCCCGATCCTTGTCCTTAACCGCATTTTCCAAGATTTTTGAGATATCTTCCGGAGAAAGTGGGTTCAGTACGACCACCCGGCACCGGGACAACAACGGCGCGATCACCTCAAAGGACGGGTTTTCAGTGGTCGCGCCGATCAGTGTGATGAGCCCGCTTTCCACATGGTGAAGGAACGCGTCCTGCTGGGCTTTATTGAAGCGGTGAATTTCGTCCACAAAAAGAACGGTTTTTTTTCGATAAAGCTTTTGCTGATTTTTGGCCAGCCCAACCACCGATCGAATCTCCTTGACGCCGGACAGCACCGCGGAAAAATGAACAAAATAACTGTGTGTCTGCATGGCAAAGATTCCGGCGAGTGTGGTTTTGCCGCATCCCGGTGGGCCCCATAGGATCATGGAAAATATCCGATCCTCCAAAACCGCCCGGCGAATCAGTGTCCCCTTCCCGACCGCATGCTTCTGCCCAATGAACTCATCGATGTTTCTGGGGCGCATCCTGTCCGCAAGCGGCTGGGAAGCGCGAGCATCTTGTTGAGCACTGTATTCAAATAGATCCACTGGTTTCTCTTTTTTGTATCGGGTTTCTGTGAATACGTTTCACGGAGCATGTCTCCCCCTAAAACGATACCCACTGGCTTTTGCCACGCATGCCGGGCGAGTTGCGGGGTGACTTCGCCATGGCTCATCCGCCGCCTGGTTTTCGGCCGCCTTTTATCCTGCCGGTTCGTTTTCGGAAAACTATCCGAATCGGTGTCTTGTCAAGTCCTGCATTTTTGCGGATCTGATTGAGGAGGTATCTCTGGTATGAAAAATGAACGGCATCCGGGTAATTGACAAAGCAAACAAAGGTCGGCGGCGCAACGGATACCTGGACCATATAATAAAACTTAATGCGCCTACCCCTAACCAGTGACGGTTCGTTCCGAGCAATCGCTTGCTCGATGATTTTGTTCAGCTGCCCGGTACCGATGCGCAGCGTATATTGCCGGTACACTTCTTCCACGAGATGGAATATCTTTAAAACCCTCAGACCGGTCAACGCCGAAATGCTTAAAATCGGTGAAAAGCTTAAAAATTTTGCTTCCATCCTTAGCCGGTCATAATAAGTTTTCGCTGTTTTTTTGTCTTTTTCGACAAGATCCCACTTGTTCAACAGAAAGATGCAGCCGCATCCGCGATCAAAAGCATATCCTGCAATAGTGATGTCCTGCTCTGTAATTCCATGATGGGCGTCGATGACGATCAGCGCCACATCACATCGATCAAGACTTCTTAATGCTTTGATAATGGAAAACTTTTCAAGTTTTTTGGACACCCGTGCCTTGCGGCGAATACCGGCGGTATCGATGAGAAGATACGACTTCCCGTTCATATTGCACACCAAATCAACAGCATCACGGGTTGTGCCCGGAATGTCACTGACCAGCAGACGATTTTGTCCAAGGATTCGGTTGATCAGTGAGGATTTTCCGACATTTGGTTTTCCGACGACAGCCAGTCGAATGATATCCGATGTTGTTTCGGGCCGTGTTTTCGGCAGAATTTCTGCAAGGTCATCTAAAAATTCCGAAATGCCGTAGCGATGTTCGGCGGAAACAGGATATATTTTCTCTATTCCGAGACTGTAAAAATCGTAAAGTCGATCTTCCTGCTCAACACCGTCGATTTTATTGACCACATAAAAAACAGGTTTGGACAGGGGGCGAAGAATCTTTACGATATCTTCGTCAAAAGGAGAAATGCCGCTCTTGCCGTCCAGCAGAAGAATAATCACATCCGCATCTTCAATGGCCTGGAGGATCTGGAAACGTATCTCCCTGGCAAAATCATCCTCATCCCCGCCCGGAAAACCTCCGGTATCGACCAATGTAAAATCGATTTCGTTCCAGGTGGCATCACCATAATGGCGATCCCTTGTAACACCGGGGAAATCGCCGACGAGGGCGTTTCTCTTTCCCGTTACCCGATTAAAAAAGGTTGATTTCCCCACATTCGGGCGACCCACTATGGCAACAATCGGTTTCATGGCAGATTTTTGTACCTGAACGTCTCATTCCTGTCAATTCCATAAAAAGATATAATAGTCCACACACTCCAGTTTTATTGAGGTCTGTCCGGGGATCTTCATTGGATGTTTTGTTTGACATACTATCATCATTTCTTTATATTAACACTTTTTAGAAAAAGAGGTTGTATCGATTAACCCGGGACCGGCGAGGCATCCCGGACGAGAAAATACCATCTAAATAGCTTACCGCGCATCAGACTGAATTTTATTGCCCTATTCTCCAGAAAGCTTACAACTTCTTAATATTATTAATTATGAGATTTACAATATTCAAACGCCTGACTTTCGGATATCTTGCCATTATGATGCTGATGCTGTTTCTGGTTGTCTTCGTATCCGTCAAACTCAACCAGTTATCCCGTCTCACACGCGCAGCATCCTCTGTTGACGGTCAAATGGTTCGTCTGACCGAACGTCTGTCAAACAATATGTATTCGATGGTCAGTTTTGAGAAAAAATACCTTATTTCAAAAGATACCGACTTTTATCGGCATTTTCTTCAGATCAAAAACGACTTCAACAAAGATATCAACGAATTGGGGCTTTTAATCACCCGTTCAGAAAATTCAGAGACTAAGCTTTACCATATCGCCGGTTCCGGGAAAAGAGAACAATTTGTCAACATCAACAAGCTTTGTCAAAAATATTTTTCCATTTTTGGCGAGGAAGTCATAAATATTAAAAATGGCCGGGAGTATCCGGTTAAGGAATATCAGATTCAAAAAGAAAAAATTATCGAAGACATCGATGAAGATTTCAAGTATATCATGTGGGCGGCAAAATCCGACAGAGATGAAAAGATAAAAATATCCAGTGAAATCAGTGATAATGTTTTTAAGACCGCATCCTTTGCCGCCGGCCTTGCCATTTTTGTCGGTATTCTGATTTCATTTTTTAACACCCGGAGCATCAATCGCTCTATATTATTATTACAAAAAAAAACCAAAGATATCGCAATAGGGAAATTTGAAAAAACACCGGATATTGCCTCACCGCCTGAGATTAAAGATTTAGCAAACGATTTCAACATTATGTGTGAAAGATTAAAAGAGCTGGATGAAATGAAAGAAGATTTTATCAGTCACGTGTCCCATGAGCTTCGCACGCCGTTGACCGCCATAAGAGAAGCCTCAAGACTATTGATCGATGGAACCTTTGCGAACGATCCTGAAAATCGAGATCGGCTTTTAACCATTGTCAGTGATGAATGCGAACGTTTGATTTTATCGGTCAATCGAATCCTTGACCTTTCCCGCATGGAAGCTAAAATGACGGAATACCATCTCGACAAAGCTGATTTGATCCATATTATCCGAAAATGCCTATTAAAACTGGCGCCCATTGCCCTGCAAAAAAAGATCAAACTTGAATTTGCACCGCCGCCTCATCTACCGGGTATCTGGATAGATGTGGAATTAATCGAGCAGCTGCTTGAAAATTTATTAGGAAATGCGTTAAAATATACGAACAAAAAAGGATCTGTTACCGTAAAAGTCTTATCCAAAAACTCCGGTGATAAGTTCATCGAGGTATCGGTTTCAGATACGGGTTGTGGAATCCATAAAAAAAATCTTGACAATATTTTTGATAAATTCAAAAGGATAGAAAGTGGAAAGGATATTGCCAGAGGCACGGGGCTCGGCCTTTCCATTGCAAAGCATATCGTAACAGCTCATGGAGGGAAAATATGGGTGGACAGCACTCCCGGCAAAGGAAGCACATTTTTCTTTACCTTGCCTGTTGGTTAGGCCTTTCTCTTGTCGTCGCCGGATGCTCTCCCCCTTTTTCCCAATATGAGGCGGAAGGGCGGATGTTCCAACAGGAAACCGGATCAAGGCAGCTTTTATCACAGGCAAAATTATCTTTTGAAAAGGGCGATTTTTCAGCATCCTTTAAAGAAAGCCGGGAAATTTTAACCCGTTTCCCGCAGAAATACGGGGACCAAGCGCTTTATATCATGGGATTGATATATGCCGATCCGGAATACTTATATGCCAAATATGAAATATCGATTTATTATTTTGACAGGCTGGTCACGGAATATCCTAAATCCGCTTTAAAAAGCAAAGCAAAGATCTGGATAGGACTTTTGAACCAAAATATGAATTATGCAACAACGGTTGATAATAATAATGATCAAATTACGTCGCTGAAAAATGAATTGAGTTCACAAAAAAAACAAATAAACAATTTACTCAATCAGATAAAGCAGTTAAAAGAAATTGACTTGGGCATCGAAGAAAAAAAAAGAGAGGCTTTACCTAAAATCGGACAATAATACGATGAGTCATTCTAAAGGAAAAATATTGGTTGTCGATGATGACCGGAATATTCTAGAGGTCATCAAGATGCGGCTTGTCTCGGGCGGGTATCAAGTGACCACAACCGGCAATGCCAAAGAGGCCCTGAACCTGGCGGAACAGGCGCGGTTCGATCTCCTGGTGCTTGATCTGAAACTCGACGAGGGAGATGGCATTTCACTGATGGAGGATTTCCATCAAACCAACCCCAACATTCCCGTAATCATTCTAACGGCTTACGGGACGATCAAAAGCGCCGTCAATGCAATGAAAAAGGGCGCATACGGTTATTTGACCAAACCGTTTGAAGGACACGAACTGTTGTTACAAATAGACAACTGTCTCGAAAAAAAGAGACTCTCACAGGAAGTCGAAAGCCTGCGCCAATTGGTCAAAAAGAAATACGGGTTTGATAATATCATCGGCAAAAGTGAGAAGATGAAAAAAGTCTTCGAACAGGTCACTTTGGCCGCTGCAACCGATTCTAATGTGTACATCGAGGGTAAAAGCGGAACCGGTAAGGAATTGATCGCCAAGAACCTCCATGTCGCAAGTAACAGAAAAGACGGCCCATTTATTGCGGTAAACTGTGCGGCCATACCTGATACGCTTATGGAGAGTGAGCTTTTCGGTTATGAAAAAGGCGCATTTACCGGTGCAAACAAGGATAAAAGAGGACTTTTCGCTGAAGCTTCCGGCGGCACCTTCTTTCTGGACGAAATTTCCGAAATGTCGTTATCCATGCAGGCCAAAATACTCAGATCTCTGGAGGAAAAGGAGTTTTATCCTGTCGGGAGCAGGCAGACGATAAAGGTCGATGCGCGAATCATTGCGGCATCCAACAAAAATCTTGAGCAGGAGGTGGAAAAGGGCCTTTTCAGGGAAGATCTTTTTTATCGCATTCATGTCATTCCCATAAAACTTCCTCCGCTTCAAGAAAGAAAAGAGGATATCCCGTTACTTTCCAGGCATTTTTTGCAAAAATATTCAAAAGAAATGGGAAAAGATGTTAATGGGTTTTCCATAAATGCCATGCAGAAACTGATCTCTTACCCCTGGCCGGGCAACATCAGGGAGCTTGAAAATACGATCGAGTGTGCCGTGGCCATGACAAAACGAAATATCATCACGCAAGATTTTATTCTCCCGTCCCAGGAAAGCAATCCCGAAGGATTAACATCATTTAAGGATGCCAAGGAAAATTTTGAGAAAAATTATCTTATTCAACTGTTTGAACTCACCAGAGGCAACGTCAGCAAGGCAGCCAAATTGGCCGGAAAATATCGCGCGGATGTTTACGAACTCATAAAAAAATATAATCTCAAAATGACCGATTTCAGAAACAAGTAGGCCCGCCGCCATGTTGACAATTTCAGCGCCGTTCCAACCTGAAAAACGCCTGCCTCTTGCCGCCGCCAACCACGGATATCTTACCGAATCTACAATAATACCTATGGTTTGAGCCGATTTTTAATCGCCTGATTTTTCCGTATCCCGATAATTATATCTTCAGAAATTATTCCCCATACCGATAGACTATATAGTGTCCATCCATAAATGAGGATTTTTGTTCGGGATCAAGGCATGGGAATAAACGAAGTTTATCAATTATTACAACGATTTTTAGGAATAATTTCGAAAACCGCATGGGTTGCCGTAATTTTCTCTTCGCTTTTTATCATGTGTACGGAAAAGGCAACTTTTGCATCTAATTCTCCCAAAAATTATTCTGTTTTATTGGACCTGATCCAACTTGAAGACAAGCAAAGCTCGTTTTTGGCATTGAATGACTTTGAAATATCTTTTGACAAGAATTTACATAAAACCAACATTGATTTTTTCAACCAACATCCTCAACTCGTAAAAAAAATCAAGAGAGATCTCGACAACAAGCCCATTCGATGGCGTCTTAAAAATATTTCTCACCGGCTCTTATATGTCCCGGAAACAAGAAAAAAATATGCTGCAATCTTTGCAAAGTACTGCCATGACGTCATCGGAGACGTTTTAAAGCTTTTGAATCTAAAAAATCCGTATTCTAAAATTTATACGCTGGACGGCACGAGTCCTTATGTGGTGGAATCGGACGGGATCGAGGCATTAATTGTGCATCATTTGGGACAGGAGTATGTCGCCGATTACGTATTTTCAAATCCGGATCAAAAAAAGATCGCAATCCAATTGAAGGGGGTGATTTCCCTCAATGAAATCGGGTCTTATTCCAGCTATGGATATGTTAATAAAGACGGTTCTTTTGAATTTACGAGAGATTCTTACACTATCTGGCAAGACACGTCAAAAAATCCATATACGGCGTTAATGACGCCTGTTGAGGAAACACTGCATATCGCCCTGAGACGGTATACCGAGAAATCAATCAAACATCGAATCGAAAAAAGTTCGATTAAAACCTTAAAAGAAATCAATAGGATCGTCGAAGACTCGATTTCCGTGGAAGAAGCCATCGTAGGGGGTCTAGTACATGCTGTATTCCCGCCCATCGTCCAAAAGTATATTCCCGGCTTGCCGGCTTCCTGGATAAAATCGGATATCGAAACCAAAAGCACGTTCAAAAAATACCGTTATCTGGTCAATGGCATCAATATCGTTGAACGATTAGGATACAAAAAATCCATTGAATTGTATCAGGATAATCCCATGGCTTTTCGACGCCTTGTAATGGAACCCTTTGGTCCCGATATTCAGGCAAAAAATATTTCATAAAGATTTTTTCGAACCCTATATACAAAGGACAAAAAAAGAAAGGGGAAAAGATCCCCCTTCTTTTAAGTAGCCCCCCGCAACAAATCATCGCTTATTTTTTTATGACTTCGTAGTTCGAAACGTTAATCTGCTTTTTCCCAGCTTTTTCCATCACGGTTCCTTTGATCTGAACCTTCATGCCTATATAAGAAGACAATTCCATGCCCTCTTTGGTGGGCGCTATCTGGTAAGCTTGGCCGTCCTTGTCCACGACCTGGTTGGCATTGTTGATCATCCCGGTAATCATAATTTCCTGGCCCATTGCCTTTTCTGCGGCTTTTTTCTCCGCGGAAAAAGCGACCCCGGACATCATTACCGCTACAAACACGGCAAACACAACCAGACAAATTGATTTTCTCATGGCACCCTCCTTTTATTTTTCTCCCGTTCAAACCGGAAGCTATTGAGATAACATTACATTGTTGAAAATGGCCTTATCTCGAACGCTCTGAACCCTCTCTTCAATCATCCGGTCAAAATATTAGCAATCTTTGTGCCACAAACAACAAAAGTCACAACTTTATGTTATGTATACAAATAATAAATCTTCGCAGCGGATTGCGCGCCATGTCGTGAAGGAATTTTCATACGGCGTATAAAAGAAAATAAATGGACTAAGACCCCTAAGTGATTATAAATCCATGAATATCAACTGAAGGGAATTTCCTTCAATCGATTTGAATGAAAAGAGGTAAAGAATGGACATTTTCATACGAGGCGTTTTCCGCGATCCAAACTCCGATATTGAATCGCTTCGGCAATGTGTTCCATCGCGATGTCGGCTGCGCCGTCGAGGTCGGCAATGGTCCGAGAGATTTTTAAAATGCGGTTGTAAGCTCTTGCCGAGAAACCAAGCTTGTCTACGGCGCTTTCAAGGAGATCACATGATGCACTGTCAATCCGGCAGTGTTTTTTGATGTGCCGGTTGATCATCTGTGCATTGCAGTAAATTTTCGTTCGTTTAAACCGTTCGTATTGACGTTCTCTTGCGTCGGCAACGCGCGATCTGATGATCTCCGAGGATTCCGCATCCGCGGCGCCGATCAGATCTTTGTAAGGAACCGCCGGCACCTCCACGTGAATATCGATGCGGTCCATTAAAGGACCCGATATTTTGGATCGATAACGGTGAATCTGGGGATAGGTACATCTGCATTCATGTTTGGGATCGGAGAAATACCCGCACGGACAAGGATTCATGGCAGCGATCAGCATAAAACTGGAAGGATACGTCAGAGTCAGGGTTGCCCGGGAAATGGTAACCCGAAGATCTTCCAACGGCTGCCTGAGAACCTCTATCACATGTTTTTTAAATTCGGAAAGTTCATCCAAAAACAGGACACCGTTATGCGCCAGGCTGACCTCGCCGGGTCTTGGGATATGCCCGCCGCCAATGAGTCCGGCATCCGATATGGTATGATGCGGTGATCGAAAGGGCCGTTTTGTAATCAGCGCTTCATCTTTTGTCAGCATTCCGACGACACTGTAAATTTTTGTCGTTTCAATGGCTTCTTCAAAGGTTATCGGCGGAAGAATTGTAGGCACGCGTTTGGCCAGCATCGTTTTCCCCGACCCGGGCGGACCGATCATAATGAGGTTGTGCCCCCCTGATGCCGCGACCTCCAACGATCGCTTGACATGTTCTTGTCCTTTCACTTCAGAAAAATCGACTTCATGATCGTTATGGTGATCGAATAACTCCGAAGTATTTGTTTTTTCGGGTTTTATTTTTGCATATCCCCGGAAAAAACCCACCAATTGAGACAGTGTTTTTGCCGGCAGAACGATTATTTCTTCCACAACCGATGCTTCGCGGCCATTGTCGTAAGGTACAATGATACCTTCATATCCGGCATTTTTTGCTGCAAGGGCCATAGGCAGTGAACCTTTCACCGGCTTAATGCGGCCATCCAATGACAGCTCCCCCAACACAAGGTACCGGGATATGATGTCCTCCGGAATGATTTGAGTGGCCGTCAGTATGCCCAGCGCGATGGGAAGATCAAAACCGGTCCCTTCCTTTTTAATATGTGCGGGAGCGAGGTTGACGGTGATTCTGTCATCGGGAAAAATATATCCTGAGTTGTTGATTGCGGACTTCACCCGTTCTTTGCTCTCTTTTACCGATGCCTCGGGAAGGCCGACGGTCGTGAAAGTCGGAAGCCCCGACGTAATGTCAACTTCCACTTCGACCAGAAATGCATCTATGCCGATAACGGCGCTGCTTAATACCTTTGAAAGCACGTTCTCTCCTTTCTCAAGATCATAGCATGCATAGCAGGCGAGGGGATAAGATCTTTATGGTATCGATTAAATGAAGAAATAATACTTGTAAAATAAAAACCATCGGCTATAGTGAAGTGGTTATGTGAAAGTATCGCTTGACTTTTATTTTTTTGTATTTATTTTAATATTCCTTAACTAAAATCAAATTGTTTTTCAATTCAATTTGTTATTATGTATTTTCATCAAAGAACCATTGCAAAACCGGCGAATTGCGCGGGGGTCGGAATTCATTCGGGTAAAAAAGTCAATTTAACCATTAAACCTGCGCCGCCGAATCATGGCATTAAGTTTATCCGGACAGACCTTTTGAACTGCCCTGTCATATCCGCTCATTTTAATATGGTCGTGGACACAAGCCTTGCGACGGTTATTGGCTACGAAGGTTTTATCGTTTCGACCATAGAGCACCTTATGGCCAGTTTCGCCGGCCTTTCCATCGATAATGCCTTGGTTGAAGTTGACAATTACGAGATGCCGATAATGGACGGAAGCGCCGGTCCTTTTACCTCAATGATAAAATCAGCCGGAATACGGGAACTCGATGCTCCACGGTATTTTTTTGTCGTAAAAGAACCCATTGAGCTGATTGAAGACGGAAAAATGGTCGGCATATATCCTCACTCGACGTATAAAATCACGTGCACCATTGAATATGATCATCCCCTGATCAATCAGCAGTCATATTCTGTGGAGATGTCGGACCATGTTTGGGAACAAGACATCTCCAAAGCCAGAACCTTTGGCTTTTTGCATGAATATGAATATCTGAAACAATACGGTCTGGCTCGTGGCGTTACCTTAGAAAATGTGATCGCCATCAATGACAATGACGTCATCAATGAAGGCGGTTTACGATATCAGGACGAGTTTGTAAGACATAAAATTCTCGATTGTATCGGTGACTTTTCACTGCTCGGTATGCCAATTTTGGGTCATGTGGTCACCAAAAAAGCAGGGCATGCCTTCAATCATTCTTTTCTTAAAAAATTCTTTGCTGAAAAAGAATCCTGGGAAACTCGTACGATAAATGTGCAGCGGTTCCGATCTGACGAGCCCTTGATGGAAGACCTTTAATGTCTATTTAGTGCCTGAACGAAAACTGTCTTTTTCGCCAATATCTACGCCTGCCCCGTGAAATGCGAAGCCTATTTCTCCGGGGTCAGACTCAAATTTTAATCCTCGAAATTCTACCAGTATTCCTTCGGCTAAAATTTTCGCCTTCCTTGATCTTAACGAAAAATCCTAGTTTTCGTTCGGGCACTGTCAAGACGCTCGGCGAGCATGCCTTTTTACCAGCCGAATGATTGTAGAAAGAATAACCGCTCCGCTCATTACAACAAGAAGTACGGCTATCCACATATATCCATGAAATTGCGCCTCTTCCCGTGCTACCGAGATCCCGATACAGCCGAAGATTAATACAATGAGCATGAATATAATGATTGCGATGCAAACCGCTTCGCAATCATACCAGGGGCTGATTGATTTTCTGAATAATGGATTTTGATCGATACGCATATTCGGTATCTACAGCTTAAACAGTAAAAATAGTTTAGTCCATTGAAACAAAACGATATCTGCGCGGAGCTTCAGGTATCATTAAATTTTTGACTGGAAGCTGTCTGAGTGGATTCAGCAACCATTTTCTTAGTACTTTTCGAACTTTCCCTGTTTGGTTTGCCGTTTCGGTGGTACTTGATCCACCATACCCTTCCTCTTTTGTAGATCATTCCCATGACGACCTCCATCTTGGCATGACGGGCACAAGATGGGCTACATTAATAAACCAAATTATGCCGCCGTTTGCAAGAATAAATAAAATCATCATTTTTTGTTTACGGTACATCTATGTGAAAGACGGCTTCCTTGCCGTTCGCCACGAGCGTTACAGCATAGGTCCCGTGGGGCAGCACCACATTGTTTCCATAATGCGTCGTTTCTGAACCTTTCCCGATGACTTGCATAATGACGATGGGAACTTGCGTTGCAATTCCCTGCAACTTTCCCTGCTCGAAAGGTTGGTACTTCATAATGACTTTCGTTTCGGTGAGAGCCTTGCCGGTTTGGGCGTCGAATACATGCGCAATAAGATGACAGTTGGGGTGCGGCTGCGCATCTGGAGCTAACGGTTTTTCTCCGCCCACGATCAACATGCCTTCCAAGGCAGGATTGGCTCTGACTTGGTCGGCCGTATAAAACGGCTCTGCCGGCATCACATGCAGTTCAATGCGAAGACCATCCACGGTGGCGGACTTCATAATATTGGCAGCCTTGGATGGCAAGACGCCAATCCCCAAAGAGAAGAGCACTGCAAGAACTAACTGTGCTGATTTTCTGGTCATAATGTACCTCCCTGTTTTTGTGTCTATGTGTAATGCTCTCTTGGCCATTGCTCCCGATTTGCTGCCGTGAGCTCACGCTTCAGTGCGGTTTCGTATTAAGACCTTATCGTTGCTCAGCATGCCACGCTATTAAATAAGGTATTGCCTTGAAGGGCTTTTCATGGTGTATTAGGGTTCTCGTTTTTTTTTTACATAATCGCCTCACAAGATAACCGTCAATAAAAAGTTTGCATTCATGATACATCTTTTAAATGTCCGGAAAGTGTTTAATACCGGAAAACCCAATGAATTTTCAGCCATTCAGGGAATAAACCTGAAGATCGTTCCCCAAAACATCACCGTTTTCATGGGACCCAGCGGTTCGGGAAAAACGACCCTTTTGAGCCTGATCGGCTGCATGGCCAGACCCACCGCCGGCCGCATCTACCTGATGGAAAAAGAGCTGACCAGCCTTCCTGAAAGATTTCTGACTGAAGTCCGGAGAAAAACTTTCGGATTTATCTTCCAGCAATTTAATCTGATAAAAGGCATCTCGGTCCTGGAGAATGTGATGCTTCCCGCCTACCCCGTCGGCGAACCCCGAACAGCTTTGAAAAAACGGGCAACGGACCTTATCGAGCTGTTGAATATTGGAGAAAAGGCAGGAACCAGGATCGAATGGATCTCCGGGGGCCAGGCCCAGCGGGTGGCCGTCGCCAGAGCGTTGATCAACAACCCGGCCGTCGTCATTGCCGACGAGCCGACTGCGCATCTGGACACCACGCTGTCTTTGGAACTGGTGAACATTCTGGGCAGGCTCAAAGAAAACGGAAAAACCGTGCTCATCGCCAGCCACGACCCCCTCGTCTGCGAGTCTAAGATTGTCGACCGCGTCATTCAATGCCGGGACGGAAAAATTGACGGACAGGACCCATGATTTTTCATCCCGCCATCATCGCCCTTTACATGTCTTCCCTTCTGATGGGGCTTATGATTATTTACGCCGCCTGTTACGGCATCCGGATTATACGGAATTGGGACATCACCAGCGGCAGCGATCTCCAATTGATTCTCGAAAGACGAACCTATTTGATTTCCACCATTCTCACCTATGTCTTTGCTTTCGAGCTCATCTCCTTTTTTCTTTATATTTATACCGCCGACCATCTTCACACTCTCTTTGTGGGGGCGATGTGTGCGGCCGGAACCTTGAAGGTCAACGATTATGGTTATCCGGCCATTATTTTCAAAATGGCGACCTTCATGGAGGCTGGTCTCTGGCTGATCATGAATCATGCAGACAACCAGGCATACGACTACCCTTTGATCAAAAAGAAATACCTGTTCCTGCTGGTCGTCACCCCGATGGTTCTGACGGAAGTATTTCTACAGACAAAATATTTCCTGCTTCTTGATCCCAACATCATCACATCCTGCTGCGGGACGCTCTTCAGCTCGACCAATAAAACCCTGGCCGGAGACCTTGCGGCCCTGCCGCCGGTCCCCATGGAATTCGCTTTTTATGTAATTCTGACGGCCAATGCAGCGGCGGCACTCTATTTTTATCTGAAAAACAAAAGCGGTTATCTCTTCGGCGTCCTGAGCTTCGCCCAGTTTATCATTTCCATTGCCGCCATTGTGTCATTCATTTCCCCTTACTTTTATGAACTCCCCACGCACCATTGCCCTTTTTGTATATTGCAAAAAGAATACGGCTACATCGGCTATCTTCTTTACGCCGCTCTTTTCGGCAGCGCGGTGACCGGGATGGGAGTGGGGATGTTGAGCCCCTTTCAAAATATCAAGAGCCTTTCGAAAACCCTTCCCTCGTTTCAAAAGAAACTGGCCTTGGTTTCCGTTATCCTGACAATTGCCTTCATGGCAATCGTTACGTACCGAATACTCTCTACGGATTTTATTCTGAATAGTTAGAAAAGCGTTATGCCCGCATGACCGTATCCGGATCGATGATGGCGGCGGCCCATGACGGAATGATCGTTGCGACGGTATACGGCACCACGGTTAAAAAAAAGAGCGTGGCCACCTGGAATAGGTCGATAAAAGGGATCAGCTTAAACGCAGGATACAGAACGGCCCATCCTTTCAAGGCAGGTTCAAAGAGAAACGAATGGGTAAAAAATACTTGGCAGTAAGCGAGAATCGTTCCCGCCAGAAAGGCCGACAGGGATATGACCAGTCCCTCCCAGAATTTCATGAGAATCACGTCGGAGGTCTCCCATCCGATCGCCTTTAAAATTCCGATTTCTCTTTTTTCCTCCTGGCTCAAACCCGAGGCCCTGTCCCAGGCAAAAATGAGAAAGGCCAGCAACGTACCGCCTAGAAAAAAAACCATCATACCGCCGCGCCAGTTAAAGATGCTGTCATAGGTTCTCAAGATTTCTTCCCGGAGCACGATCCGGGTGTCGGGAAACTGATCGGAAACCTTCCAAGCGATGCTTGAAAGCTCCCGCGGGTTTCTCACCCGGACGACGATATCCGTAGCCTCTTTTGTTTGTATTCCGAAAAGTTTTCTGAAGTCGGCTTCCGACATCAACACCAGATCCGAAGAGACCAGCTCGGACTCGGCAGAGAAAACATCCCGGATTTGCAGCATTATCATCGAACCGTCAAAGGCACTGAATCCCAAATAATCGCCCGGATAGACGTGCCGGGTTCTGGAAATACCCTCACCGATAACGATACTGCCGGGTCCGTTCTCGGATTTCTCAGGCACCATGAGCGTATAGTTGGCGCCCCTGACAGGATCGTAATAATAGCCCCACAGCCGGCATCTTGCCGAACTCACGCCCCGTATCTTTTGGATTTTGTCCAGGTAACTGACGGGGATCAGATCACGGCGACCGGCAACCGATCGCTGGATGATCATTTCCGGCGCGTTCTTCAAAATGATGGCCCCTTCTCTTTTTATGGCGTGAGTAAAAAAGACGACCGAGGCCAGCATGAATACAACGAGCGTATAAACGAAGAGTAAAGAAGCGTTCTTACCTTTCCGTCTGAATAGAGAAGAGAGCGTAAAATCGAGGATATACCGGTGGCGTTCAATTGATCTTCCCATAAGACCTTTTCAGCATTTCCGGCGGCATCAATATGGATCCAGACGGAAAATGCTCCAAACAAATGGGACAGTCCTGAAACGGGGTATCTAAATCCGTTTGAGTTAAATGTCTCGTGTAGCTCGCTTCGGTAAAAAGGCATAGATCGCTCAGTTCGAGCCTGGCGACCAATTCGCTGTTTGCCTTAAGAATCGGCCCGGCGTGGATCTCCCGGTAGAAGGCGTGGGCAGACAGAAAAAGCAAAAGCAAAACATTACCAGCAAGGTACAGAAGAAAACAGTTGGATTTTCTCATAAAACTAATCCAGCGTTTTTACCAGAGAAAACGTCACATCCTTGAATTTCATCAAAGACTTTCCGGTGTGATCTTTCATAAACGCTTCGGCATCGGCTTGGTTCTCAAAAGGGATCAACTCCCGGCCCATGGGGCCGTATATATCGCTCCCTATGGCATAGGTCGCTATATATGCATCAATGGGCGTCAGCGTGTAGTAATCCGTTACATAAATAGCTGTTATGTCGGACTGCTGTCTCGACGGGTGATATTTCTTGATGTCGAAGTAGTACTTAAACATATCCTTGGTGCCGTCAAAAAAAATAAAGGTCCCATCCTTAAATCTGATGGCTGCCATAAAGTCCGGGTACTTGGCCACAAACATCCCGCAAACCGGGCACTTATCCTTTGGTGACGGTTTGACGGGTGTGATATCGCCTCCCCAGGCCGGCGAGACCGAAAGCAGACCGAATATCAGCACTAAAACTCGAAAATACTTCATCGATTCCTTCCAATGACTCTGGCCGATCCCGCGCCTTTTAGTATGAAAGGGCGAAATCATCCCTGAGACAACCGAAAATTACTGCTGTTGATGCATTTTCATCTTCTTCATTTTTCGCTTTTGTCGGATCATCCGGGTATCCGTGTACATGTCTACGTATGCGGCTTTCATGACTTGATCCAAGGTGGCGGGTTTCCCCCCGTTGGTCTTCATGAATTTTTCGGCATCCGTCTTTTTTTCAAACGCCCATTTTGCATTTTTGGTCATCACACCCATTTTGCTGCCGCCGATGACCCAGAAAGCCTTTTCCGTATCGATGAGTTTTTGGGTATTGAAATCTCCAACCCAAATCACTTTGGGGGTCTTGTCGATATTGAGGGCGAGATCGATGGCCGCGCAATGGATGCTGCAGGTTCCTTGAGCTGTTCCGTCATCATAAACAATCAAAACCCTGGTATGTGCAAATTTTGCCCGACTCATCCCGCAATACTTGCAGATGGGAAATTTCCGGATATCATTTTGAGCCAATACGATTCCTATTGACGAAAAGCAGAACAGCAATACAATCCCACAGATCAGAATCCGTTTCATGGTTTCTCCTTTTCCCTATCATTCCATCGACTTCCTTTGCTTTTTATGATCGCAAGCTCCTCGCTTGCGTGCAATGCCCCCAGGATGAGGGGCCCGGAGGGCCGGACAGCCGACTGTTGTTTGCCTATCGCAAAGCGGGATTTTTTCCGGGTCGACAGAAAGTCCAGCAGGTTTTCGGTTTCCGTGGTGGAAAGGATGCGGCCGAATACCGGCATGTTGTACGCGCCGTTCATGATGCGCAGTGTCAGCTGGTGGCGGGTCAGCCGGTCGGCTATCCACGTCAGATTAGGTCCCCTCTTTCCGCCGTGGCCCTCTATGGTATGGCAAAAAAGGCATCCCATCTTGTTGAAAACCATTGCCCCTTCATATACCGGACCGGAAGAAGCCCCTATGATGTCCGCCGTCAAGGGAGAGGCATCGACGCGGGGTGACCAGTTCTCATGCCATCCGGCCAGGGTCAGAGCGGCAATTCCCGAGAAGATGAATACCACGGCAGCCACTGCCAGAGGCCTTCGCGCCGGGTGACGCTCCCCGCGGTTGCTCACCAGCGGGACCGATAAGAGGACCAGCCCGATCAGCAAGGGCAGCGCGACCATGAAAAAGTTCTCGAGAGCGTGCGGCATCAGGGCAAGCAGGGCGAAAAGCCACCAGAAATACCAGTCCGGGCGGGGGTGCGCGTTAATCAGCGAAGGATCGGGGGGATGGCCAAGCTCGCGCGCACCGACCAGCCAGGCCAACAGCAGCACAACGAGAACCACGCCGAGGGCGAACACGAAATCGCGCAACACGACAGTCGGCCAGAAAGGGACGCCTTCCTTGTGCAGCATGTCGTGATAATCCGAACGGTACGTCGCGGGATCCACCCCGCGGCCCGGCACTGGAGGTTCGGATACGCCGTTGCGCAGCACCAGGTACACGTGCAGGGCAAGCAGGGACGCGAGCAGGATCGGCAGGACAAGCACATGCATATCGAATATGCGGCTCAAGGTGTAGGACCCCACCACACCCCCGCCTATGATGAAGTGAGCAAGCCAGGTGCCGATCAGCGGAACGTGTGCGGCCATCTTTGAGGCTACCACCAGCCCGAATACGGCGTCCTGGTCCCAGCGCACTATCTGACCGCAGAATGCCGTCACCAATGTGGTCGCCATCAGCAATACGCCACTTATCCAGTTCAATTCCCGCGGGAACTTGAAGCTCCCCATCAGGAATACCCTGAGGAAGTGAATGATGAGCAGCACGACCATCATCGACGCTCCCCAGTAATGCATGCCTCTGAGCAAAGCGCCGAGCGGAGCCTTGTGGGTGATATACTGCAGGCTTTCATAGGCGCCGCCCGACGAGGGGACATAGGTCGTCAGCAGGCCGATGCCGGTGACCACCTGCATGATAAAAGCCGTCAGGACCGCACTGCCGAAGACATATTTCCATTTAACGCCGGGCGCCGCCGGATGATCGGCAATCGATTTGGTCAGTTTGACAAGGCCGGTTCGATCGTCCAGCCTTTGCAAGAATTTTTTCTCCTGTTTCATCCCTTTATTCTCTCTACGTTGCTTCCGTGAAGGGGAGGGGACGGCTCTCCAGTTCGACCTGCCCGCTGCGCACTCTGACCTTAAAACGCTGCAGAGAAAAGGGAGCGGGGCCCGCCGCGACAGTCCCATCCTCGTAGTAAACGCTGCCGTGGCAGGGACAGATAAACAGTTTGGGAGAGGCCTCCCAGCGCACCGGGCAGCCGAGGTGGGAGCAATTGAGAACAAAGGCGATAAAGTTACTATCCCCGACCCTGCGCACCCAGGCCCCGGTCTTTCCCGACACACCCGTCCAGGGCCTTGCCGACGGGTTTTCAAAGGAGACCAGGACCGTATCACCGACAGTGAACCGGTCTGCCGGACCCACTGATACCCACTGACGATGCATCTTGCGGGAAACCGGTAACAGAATGTAACCGAGTACCGGCAGGCCTGCCATGATCGCAATCAGAGACCCGACGGCCACGGCAAGCCTGGCCAGGAAACGGCGCCTGCCCGGGTCTTCTTCGCCGGATCGGCCGGCCTTATTGTTATCATCGATCTTCACTGGCGAGTTCTCCTATCCACTTTATGATGCCGAGAATGAAAAGTGCTGTTCCCGCAGCAGTTATAACGTTTGATGTCAGGACCCCAAGTCCCATGAGCGTTGCTCCCAGAGAAAGAACGAAAGGCCAATATGTGGGCGGGGGTATGATTGCGGGCTTTGGTGTGTTCCAGCCTGCCGAATCTCCCTTTTCGTTCTCCCGTGGAAAACCCGCGGGACCGGGCTGATGTTCACTGGAATTTTGCATCTCCGAATCCTTTCTATGCTGTTTCCCATTCTTCAGGGCGCCCTTCAGGGTTCCGATACAGCCGGCAGAATACGGCCATCAGCGACGCGAAATACAGCAGGCCGCCGATTATCCACATGAACATGCCGCCCAGATTGAGGTCCGACTGGGGGTCCAGTTTCCAAACCGTGCGGATAAACCGGAGGATGCCGGCGCCTCCGGAGGAGCGCATGTATGTGGGGTAATATCCCAGGGGTGAAAAGGTCAACAATATCCCCAGGAGCATATTGGCCGACATGGCGGTAAATAGATAAACCGTCCCGACGACCGGCGAAAGCCGGTGCTGCTGCAAAGGGGTGAAGACGGGCCAAAAGAATATCGTTCCCGTGACCAGTAAGCTCAAATGCTCCCCGGCGTGGATCCCTTCGTGGTTCAGCGCCGCGTTATAGAGTACGGGCAGGTGCCAGAGCCACATGGTCCCCACTGCCACCAGCCAGGCAATGGTCGGCCTGCGGAGGAACCGCTCGGCCTTTGCCGCAATTTCAATGGACAAAAGCGACCGGACCGGCGCCGGCGGGAGACCGAGCAGGAGAAGCGGAGGTACGGCCAGATAGAGCAGGATATGCTCCATCATATGGGCGCTGAAGAGGTAATCGTCGCCAAGAAAATCGAGCGGCCCGATCAGCGTCAGCAGCATGAGCAGAACGCCCGAGCCGAAGAGCACTGTTTTGCGGTTCATGCGAAAGCGGACGACCCACAGATACGCAAAAAAGAGCGCTACGCATCCGAAGATCACCGCGGGTTCGAAATTCCAGGCCTCAGCAAAAAGTTGTCCGTTGGTCATCTCAGCACCCACAGGTAGACGACGGGAAAGATGATCATCCATACCGCGTCGACGAAGTGCCAGTAAATCGAAACGCTTTCCACAGCCTCAGGGGGGCCCGTAACGCCTCGCTTCAGTTGGAGGCCGAAAAGGGTTCCCATCATGATAAGTCCGATAAAAACATGGAGACCGTGAAAGCCCGTGAGGGTAAAAAATGTCGTGCCGAACAGGTCCCGGCTGATGGTCACATCTTTGCTGATGAGGGAGACGTACTCGCTGCCCTGCCCCGTTAAAAATACAGCCCCCAGTGCCATTGTGGCCAGAAGCCACGCGAGCGCCGGCCTGCGCCGGCCGTTCCTGAAGTGAATGCCGGCGAGCCACATGGTGAAGCTGCTGCTGATAAGGCATGCGGTGAATACCGCGGTTCTCGGGACATCCAGGTAACGGGACGCGTCGGCTGCGCTGGGCGAGGTCGCGTGATAGACCACGTAAGCGACGATCAGCAGTATAAAGAAAACCGCTTCCGATGCCACAAAAAGCAGCATTGCCAGCCTGATCTTGTTCATGCGATATCCCCCCTATGAGAAGGCGGCGCTGCAGCGCCCGGCTGCTTTTCGGATTGTTCCAGATCCCATAAAGGCCTGATACTGCGAACAGGCGGAATCCGGTCGAAATTGTGAGGCGGAGGCGGAGAGGATGTGGCCCATTCCAGGGTCCAGCCGCCCCAGGGGTTGTCCTCGGCCGGTCTCCCTTTGAAAAGGCTGATGACCAGATTAGCGAAAAAGATCAGGATTCCCAGCCCGAGGATGTAAGCAAAAAGAGAGGATATCAGGTTGATCGTTGCGAGATGCGGCAAATCGGGGTACGTAAAGACCCTGCGCGGCATGCCGGCGAGCCCGGCGAAGTGAAGAATGAAAAACGTGCCGTTGAAGCCGAACACCATGAGCCAGAATTGTATCTTGCCCAGCTTTTCCGACAGCATGCGGCCGGTGATTTTCGGGTACCAGTAATAAAATCC
>JBAUWG010000500.1:0-5380 GCA_049583675.1 Desulfobacterales bacterium
TGTCGATGCTTCCTTTTTTCAACGCCAGGATGGCAACGTCGGAGGTTCCGTAGATCTTAAAGAGAATATCATCAATGTAAGGCCCGATCTGCCGCCCGTTGATACGCTTGTATTTATTGAAAAAATATGGATTTTTCTTTAAATGAAGATAGGCGCCCTTTTTCCATTCTTTTAAAACAAAAGGGCCGCACCCTATGGGGTTGTCTATCTTGTAATTGAGTAGAAACCTCAAGGGCTTTTCTCGTTTTTTGGCATTTTCCAGCACAGGAGACCATTCCTTTTTCTGAACAATAAATGTCATCAAGGTTCTGTCCTGAAAGGTGGCTTCCGGCCGGTTTAGATAGAATGTGACGGTGTATTTATCGGGGGTTTCGATTTTTTTAATAAATTTCCAGATGGAATAATATTGAGGAATTTTGAATTCTTTTATAAGGTTAGCGGTAAAGGTCACATCTTTTGATGTTACCTCCGACCCGTCCGACCACTTTGCCGGTCTGAGACGGACGGTATACGAAATCGTATCCGGATGAAATTCCGGCTGGTCTGCGGCCAGCCAGGGGATCAGGGCAAAGGTGTCCGGATCACGCAAATACAGCGGCTGATAAATCAGGGATAATATTCTTTTTGAATTGGCATCGCTGGCCAGCCAGATATTCAAGGTTTTAGGTTCTTCGTGCAGCCCTATTTTAAGAAAAGGATGCTCCCGTTGCCTGCTACAGGATAACGCCAGCGATAAAACGATAACAATATAAATAAAAGACACAAACTTACGTTTCAACAGTCTTCACCATAGTCAGACCCATGCACTTTTTTTCAATATTTCGATTGCATCCATATGATTTTACGTTAAAAAATTATCTATCCTGATAGTGTTTTTTTAGTGTTCCTCAAAACTGAGGGTGCCGAGATTTGAGCGTTCATTTCCCTTGTTTTCTGTTCCACGAAGTCGATGACATCGACTTCCAGTTTTACCTGGTTCAGGCGGTTAATGCGGGGAATGCCTCCCGGGCTGACACAGTTGATCTCGACCAGCTTATCTCCGATTACGTCGATCCCCACAAAATAAAGGCCGTCCTTAATCAGTCTATCTTTGATAACCCTGCAGATATCTTTATCCCGCTCCGTCACCTCATGTTTAAAAACATGGCCACCGGCGTGAACATTGGTCCTGAAGTCTCCTTTTTGGGGTATTCGGCGCATGGCGCCCAAAATCTCTCCATTTAAGAGCAAAATTCTGACATCGCCTTCTTTTTTTACGATTTCCATAAATTCCTGAACCATAATGGGTTCGCGTGCCGGATAACTTTCATATCCTTTCACATAATAATGGATCAGAGAATTCAGATTTTCCTGGTCCTGTGTACTGACCTTGATGACGCCCTCGCCGCCGAATCTTTGCAAAGGTTTTACCACCATGGCGCCGCCGAAATCATCGATGATTTTTTTCAGTCTCTTTGGATCTCTGGACACATGCGTTACCGGGATGATGTCCGGAAAATTCAATGTATAAAGTTTACTGTTTCCGAGGATTTGCCCGCTGGTGGAGTTGAGCATGAAGACCCGGTTATTAATGGGAGAAAGAAATTCCATGGCCTGATAGCTGAGGGGGGGATTTTTCCTTAAGAATAGAACGTCCAGTTCGGTAACGGTTTCAAATATGAGTTCATCCTTTTTCAGGCAATTAATTGCGGCTCGCCAGTATTTTTTCATGGAAAGATTGGGCGGGGCCGTAATGTTTCGCATCCTGGCGACAACTTCACTGTTGCGGATATAAATGTCATGGGGCTCAAGGAAATAAACGGTATGCCTCCGCTGATTGCATTCGTACATCAAGTGACTGGTGGTTTCCCATATCGGTTCGATGGATTCTAATCTGTCCATCATAAAGGCTATTTTCATTTTTTTACCTTTTCGTTTTGGATCTTCCGAAGTCTCTTTTTGGAGCTAAATGATGAATTCTGTGTTTCAGGAAGTATTTTCTTTGCAATAGTCTCTATCTTCTATCTTTTTGATAAGATTGCGAATGCGGCCACTTAAAACCTTGCAGATCTCCAAAGCGATCTGAGGATATTCTCGAATAATTTCCTTGAATTCCTGTTTATGCAAAACCATAAAGGCGGATGGTTGTTCCGTACGGATGCTCACCGATCTCACCATATCTTCAAAAAGGGCCATCTCACCGAAATATTCTCCGTCTGTCATTCGATCGATTTCAATTTCATTGACTGTCCCCAAGTCTTTCATGACCGACACTTCTCCTTGAGTCATCATGTATAATGTGTCTCCGTGGTCGCCTTCTTTTATGATGATTTCGCCGATCGGATAATCGACCTCCTCGATAATGGATGCAATGGCGGCCAGTTCACCGACGGACAGGCTTTCAAATAATTCAATGCCTTTCAATAACATGATTTTTTCAGAAATCGTGGTTTCATCCATCATTGCGGCTCTCCTATTTCCGGCAGTTGATCGATCATTTTTAGCGCGGATTGCCGAATAAATCTGTTTTCAGAATTGGTAAATTCAAATATGAGATGAGAGTCGATCCATCCGGGTTGATGATCTCTTATCATATCCAGGGTCAATGCCACGGTCACCCAATCCTTATCGGCCAGCAACCGGGCTGTAAAAGCGTTTTCCCCGGAGTCTAATCCGTCAAGCGGAAAAGATTTTTTTCCAAAGTTAAGACTTTCCTGAGGAGAAGCACTTTCCATCAACGGAACGATTTCTTTAAAGAGACGTTTATCCATCATATTCTCAAGGGCTTCCATGGCATTCGCTCGTTTACGGGAATCCGAAGAAAATATCCCCCGGTATATAATTTTCATTTGCCCCGATGAATCCTGAAGAGCCAAAATACGAAGAATATTTTCGATGTTCAGCAACTTTTTATGGTTGAAATGATCGATAAGAAGGTTTCGTGAATTGCTTTCAGGAATAGCTTCAAGGCTTAAGGCATCTGACAGACATTGATAACTTCCCCGGAGTTGTTTTCGAGCAAATCTGAACACATCGATATCCTTGACACCCAAGGATTCCAGCAAATTAAAAATGGCCTTTCTGATACGGCTGTTGGGTATGGTAAGAGATTCCACCAAGAGCTGGGTATTTAGATAAGGGGCGGATTCTATCTTTTGTTGAGCCAGTTGAAAAATATCTCCACTGGTGTCGCCCATCATTAAAATGATTTTTTTTAAAAGTTCGTCATTATTGATTTCAATGGCTGACAATGCTGCCAGGCGCACGCGGCTTGTATGATGTGACAGAAAAGGGTACACCAGATCATTCAAGTCAGGGACGTTAAGATTGCGCAGTCCGATTAAAATATCAGGCACCAAGGGTTCATTATTTTCGGAGGTCAGCATTTCCTTGAGAGTACCAATGAAACTTTTATCTCCGGACCCGCCGGCAGCAATGAGGGCGGTTTGCCGATCCTTCATCGCGTCGGATTTAAGATAGGATTGGATGATCGGGCGGTATTGTTCCGGTTCACGGCGATACAGACCGATGAGTGCATGAGCTCTTATTTCGGGATCGTGATGTTGTGTAAAATAGTCATAATCGAACATTACTGAAAATTCAGGATCGAGGCGATTTGTTGCTTGTAGAGCGGCCAAAGTAAGATCTTGGTTTTTTTCAGATTTTGCCAGATCCATCAATAAAGAAGCCGCCCGTTCTCCGGATTTGGGGGACAAAAGCGCCACAAGACCGATCCGGGTGCGATCGTCTTGATCGCCAAGGGCGATTAAAAGATGTCGGTCCAAATCTTTTATCCCTAATGTTTTTAGAAGGCGGGCATACCAGAGCGATCGATTCCCACGAGAATCGAGAAAGGCTTGAAGCAGTTGGGAATTGATCCCTTTCCCGCTGAAAACATGTTCCATATCCGTATCTCCCAGCGCTTTCAAATCCAACATATCCTTTGATACAAGATCCAGAAGGATTTTTGGATACCCCTTTTTTAATGCAAAGGCAGAGGCAAGCCATGCAGCTGCAAAAGGGATTGCAACAAGGGACAAGTATCTGGGGTTAAAAAATTTTTCAGAAATTAAAATCATCCCGGATCCCAAAAGAAGGCCGACCCTTACCACCGTGCCTCTGAGAAAAGGCCTCAAAACAGAACGCAAGGAATCCGGTATCAGCCCCATTAAAATGTTTCTGGCAGGATTATTAATGGTCGTTCTTAATATCATGGTGGACACCCGGGCATATATAGCGGCAAAGATATCGAACCTTAATAAAAAAGCAAGGAATGCGAAAACATAGTTGGCCGGGTGAAACATCAATGCCACCGGCAAGCCCCAACGACCATAAATACGGCCGACGAACAACAGAATAATAAGGCTGCCGATGTTTAAAAACCCTCGAAAATATCCGAAGAATTGGATAAGACCCGATTCGGTGGCAAACTGGGCATTCACCGCATAATTGAATTGATAGTTTAAAATGGGAATAATGATATTCGGAAGAAATGTCAATAAAATTAAGATCTTTATGAGTGAAGACTCCTTCATTAAAGGAAGAATTTTTTTGAATTCCCCAAAGAGATTGCGGCGTGTTTTGGATTTTTTGTTTTTTTTATCGCTGAATAAAAGTGTGGGATACTCTTTTCCCATTCGTTTGACCAGCATGGCGCCCACCAGTGTGATTGCCAGGTAACACAGCAAAAGATTGTCGAGTGTAATGGCCTTGGCCAGAAAGGGTGTGCCGAAACTTCCGATAATTGAACCGATAACGCCGCCGGCTGTAATAAGAGAAAACAGTCGTTTGGATTGCCGGGTATTGAAAAGATCGTTGGCCAAATTCCAGAACAAAAGCCCAAGCAACGCTTCATACTGAGCTTTGAGCATAAACAGCACCGGATAGATGAGATCGATGTTAAATGGAATTAAGAAGCGTATGCCGGCCACTGAAACGCCGCAGAACACAAAAAGATAGGATAATATTCGTGCTCCCGGGACTCTGACCATGATTCCCGTCAATGCTCCCATAATGATAAACAGAGCAATAGAATTGAGCATATACACAATGGGGAGGTATTCGACGCCGTAACGTTTTAGAAAAGCGGTTTCAGCATAATTGTTTAGAATGACGTTAGAGCTGGTTACAAGGAAATAAAGAAAAAAAGTCCATAGAAATAACCGGATTTCATCTTCATAAACATTCAGCCATTTACCGATGATTTTCAGCATTACGGAATTTCCCTCACTATCCTGAAGCCCGTAGTCCGATACCGGGTTGCAGGATTCCCGGATGTTCGATTGGCCGATCGACAGTAGTAGCCGTATTTAAACCAGCTTCCCCCGCGGCGGATTCGCATGGATCCCGATTCAGGTCCTTTGGGATCAGTCGCGGGGACTTGTCCATATTTTCCGTACCA
>JBAUWG010000501.1:0-6197 GCA_049583675.1 Desulfobacterales bacterium
GAGATCCAGCAGGGATTGGTCCTGAAATTATTCTATTATCACTTTGTAAAGCTTCAATCTATAATGTTTGCCGGCCGTTTGTGATTGGGGATTTTAAGGTTCTGACCGCCGCAAAAAAATGTGTTCAAAGTCGTCTTCATATTAAAGCTCTGAAAGATCCTGATGAGGGCATCTATAAATTAGGTACCATCGAAGTACTGAGTCTTTCCGAAATCATACCCGAGCCGTTATTCTGGGGACATCCCACAGTTGAAACAGGAAGCGCCATGGTAAGCTATATCGAGTCTGCGTCCGACTTGGCCGCTCAGGGTCGTATCGCTGCCATGGTCACGTGCCCTATAAACAAGAGGGCTATGCAAATTGCCGGTTGCCGCTACAACGGGCACACCGAACTATTGGCTGAGCGGACAAACGCCAAGACTTTTTCCATGATGCTGGCAGGAGATCGTCTTCGTGTCGTCCTTGTCACCATCCATGTTCCTTTAAAGAAGGTTTCCTCATTGCTCTCAACGCCAAAAGTATTGCAAACCATAAAATTAACCTGGCAGGCAATGCATGACCGGTTTGGCTTGAAAACACCCCGTATTGCCGTGGCCGGGCTCAACCCTCACGCCGGCGAAGGCGGAATGTTCGGAAGTGAGGAAAAAAATATTATTCTGCCGGCAATCCATAGTGCGGTAAATGAAGGGTTCGAAGTTAAAGGTCCCCTGCCCCCGGATACCGTATTTTATCAGGCCGCACGCGGAAGTTATGATGCCGTTGTCGCCATGTATCACGATCAGGGATTGATTCCCTTTAAGCTCCTGCACTTTCATGACGGTGTAAATGTTACCCTTGGACTTCCAATCATCAGAACATCCGTTGATCACGGCACGGCCTATGACATTGCCGGAACCGGGAAGGCTGATCCGGGGAGCCTGATCGCAGCGATCACCATGGCGGTCAAACAGGCCGCTTACAAGCAGCAATAATACAGGAAATAGGAATTGGGATTTAAAGATCAAATGAAGAACGAAAAAATCACCATCCGTGGTGCCAGACATCACAACCTGAAAAATATCGACATTGAATTACCTCGGAACAAACTCATCGTGGTTACCGGCCTCTCAGGATCAGGAAAATCAACACTTGCTTTTGATACCCTTTATGCCGAAGGCCAACGAAGGTACGTTGAATCTCTGTCGACGTATGCGCGCCAATTCCTCGAACGAATGGAAAAACCCGATGTTGACATGATCGAAGGATTGTCGCCGGCAATTGCAATTGAACAAAAAACCGCCAGCCACAATCCTCGATCAACGGTGGGAACGGTCACTGAAATCTATGATTACCTCCGTCTCCTTTTTGCCAGAACCGGTACACCCTATTGTTATCAATGCGGGAAACCGATCACGGCTCAAACACTCGATCAGATTGTAGACAGGGTTATGTCCCTGGATGAAGGCACCCGGATAATTATTCTGGCCCCCCTTGTATCGGGTCAGAAAGGTACTCACGAAGGCCTTTTTAAGCGACTAAAAAAGGAAGGCTTCGCCCGTGTCCGTGTCGATAGCGCAACACTGGAAATCGAGTCGGTCCACGGACTGGACAAGAACAAAAAACATTCCATTGACGTGGTAGTAGATCGCTTGATTGTAAAAGATAAAATCCGCAACCGGCTTGCGGACTCCATTGAACTTGCCGCGTCCCTCTCAAACGGTCTTGTCGCCGTGGATATTCCTGAAGGCGAAACCATTCTTTTCAGCGAAAAATCCGCATGTACCACTTGCGGCATCAGCTATCCGGATTTCTCCCCGGCAGGCTTTTCTTTCAACTCTCCCCAGGGCGCCTGTCCAAAATGCGACGGTCTGGGGTCAACAACCGAATTTGATCCTAATTTGATTATCCCGAATCATGAACTTTCTTTAAGAGAAGGTGCGGTGGCTCTATGGGCCAACAGAACCACCGTACATTTCACCGAATTTCTGGATGCACTGACATCACATTACGGTGTTGACATTTATACGCCATACAAAGAAATGACCGACGAATTTAAAAAAGCCCTTTTATATGGTTCCGGAAATGAGCGGATCACATTCTATTTTGAACGAGGCCTTCGTCGCTATACTTACAAAAAATCCTTTGAAGGCATTATTCCGAAACTTCAACGGCGATATCTGGAAACAGGATCCTATCAGTCCAGAGAAGAAATTAAACAATATATGAATTTTCGGTCCTGTCCCGAATGCCACGGCGCTAAATTGAACAAGGCCAGCCGGTCCGTGCGCGTGGGAAATCTCAATATCTATGAAGTGACACAACTTTCCGTAACAGCAGCTACCGGTTTTTTCCACAATCTGAAACTGACCGACAAAAAAAAGATTATTGCGGAAAGGATCTTGAAAGAAATCAGAGAAAGGCTCGGCTTTTTGGAAAACGTCGGGCTGGGCTATCTCACCATCGATCGATCGGCATCCACGCTTTCCGGTGGAGAAAGCCAACGAATACGACTCGCCACACAGATTGGTTCAAAACTGACCGGCGTTCTTTATGTTCTCGACGAACCGAGCATCGGTCTTCACCAGAGAGACAACCAACGACTGCGGAAAACCCTCTGCCAGATGCGTGACCTCGGCAACACCGTTATTGTGGTGGAGCACGACGAAGAAACCATCCGCGCTTCGGATTATGTCGTCGATATGGGGCCTGAAGCCGGAATTAACGGCGGTTATGTGGTGTTTTCAGGTCCTCCGGAACAACTTTTAAAAGCAGAAGATTCATTGACCGGACAGTACCTTTCCGGCCGCAAACGCATTCCGGTGCCCGCAGAGCGAAGATCCGGCAACGGTCGGAAAATTGTTCTTCAGGGAGCATCTCAAAATAATCTCAAAAATATTCAGGTCGGATTCCCGCTGGGATGTCTGATCTGCGTCACCGGCGTATCCGGTTCAGGGAAATCGACGCTTGTCCTGGAAACTCTCTATCGCGCGCTGACCCAGCGGCTTTATCAAGCCAGGATGCGAGCGGGTTTGTTCCAGAAAATACAAGGCGTGGGACATATCGATAAAGTCATCCATATCGACCAGTCTCCCATCGGCAGAACGCCGCGTTCCAACCCCGGAACATATACCGGTATTTTTACATATATCAGAGAACTGTTTTCCAGGACGGCTGAATCACGAATGAGAGGATATCAACCCGGCAGGTTCAGTTTTAACATCAAAGGGGGAAGGTGCGAAGCGTGTCGTGGAGACGGCATCATAAAAATAGAGATGCATTTCTTACCGGATGTCTACGTTTCCTGTGATGTATGTCACGGAAAACGCTACAACCGTGAGACCCTTGAAATCAAATACAAAGGAAAAAATATCGCCGACATTCTCGATATGACGGTAAACCAGTCATTTGAGTTTTTTGAAAGGGTAAACAATATCAGAAACAAATTGCAGACGTTGATTGATGTGGGCCTGGGATACATTCATATCGGTCAGCCGGCAACAACACTGTCCGGCGGTGAAGCCCAACGCGTCAAACTGTCTCGAGAACTTGGTAAGACAGCCACCGGAAGAACCGTTTATATTCTCGACGAGCCGACTACCGGGCTCCACACGGATGATATTCGAAAGTTGCTTGATGTGCTTTCCAGACTTGTGGATGAAGGAAATACGGTTATTGTGATCGAACACAATCTGGATGTGATTAAAACCGCGGATCATATCATTGACCTTGGGCCCGAAGGCGGTGATGAAGGAGGAAATGTCGTGGGGTTCGGCACCCCTGAAGAGATCGTAAAAATGAATGGTTCTTATACCGGAAAGTTTTTAAAAAAAGTTCTACTCCAATAAAATCGCGCAACGATTTTATGAAACTCCTGCAGGTAAACCTGCGGTGATAAGCGGAAGGTACGGCACTTTCGCTTAAAAAAAGAACAGGGTCGCACCCCATAGGGTACGGCCCTGTCTTTTTTAAAATTGTGTCTGTTCTTAGTGACCCGCGCCAAGCAGTGCGGCAATCGACGCTGCCTGGGGATGGGCATAGATGAGAATCAGTGCAACAACCAGTGCATAAATACACAGTGATTCAACCATCGCTAGACCAATCAGCATGGTAACCGTTACCTTACCGGATGATTCGGGGTTCCTGGCAATACCTTCAACAGCGCCCTTTATACCAAGTCCCTGTCCAATGCCACAACCAAAAGCGGCAATCCCGACTCCAAAACCGGCTGCGGTTACGCAAGCAATGAAAAATTGTAATGCTTCTGCGCCCATAATCGACTAATCCTCCTTTACTTTAGGTTTTTATGCTTCTTCCATTTTCCCATTAAAATATAAAAAGCATATTATTATATATTTCTTTTATTATACATTTAAATTAATGTGCATGTTCGATGGCGCCGGTAAAGTACATGACCGACAGCAGATAAAAGACAAACGCCTGCACCAGCGCAACAAAAATGCCGAGAACCATAATCGGAAGCGGCGCAAAAAAGAGTCCGGCCAGCATGAAAAGGATTCCCAAAACCAGCTCGTGGCCCATCATGTTTCCGAAAAGACGGAAAGAAAGAGATAAAATACGGGCCAGATGTCCGATAATTTCAATCGGCAAAATTAGAGGGATCATCCACCATACAGGCCCCAGAAAGTGTTTAATATATTTAGCGCCGTGATATTTAATGCCGATCACGTGCGTAAACAGAACCACAACGAGTGCGCATGAAAGGGTGGTGTTCAAGTTGGCGGTCGGCGGGAAAAATCCAGGAAAAAGTCCAATGATGTTGCAAAAGAAGATATAAATAAAAACCGTTGCAAGAAGTGGAAAGAGCCAGCGCCCTTCTTCCCCGGTAACATCAATGGTGAATTCCTCGATTCCGGAAATCATGATCTCCAACACATTTTGTAGTTTCGAAGGAACCAGTGTTACACTCTTTGCCCCGATGATCCCAAGTGCAATCAGGATAATCATCACCACCCATGAATAAATAATGTGAGGATATGTATGGGCGAAATGGCCAAGACCGAACAGTTCAAACAATTTTACAAAAAATAGATAGGGATGTGCCACCTTACATTGCCTCCTTTAAAATATATAGGGTTAATTCACGTACAGTCGCAATCATGATGCTCATCACCACCACCGAAAGCCCGATAAAAAGCCCCAATGGATCGACAAAATGTTCCGATATAAGAATAAAAATAACAATGCCGCTGGCAATAAAGCGCATATAATATTTGCCCAAAATCACTTGGGGAGAAGCCAAATGAGGCGGCCTAAACGCTGTTTTCAGCGTCCGGTAGAGCAAATGGAAATTGATCGTAACGATCAAGCCGCCACAAATAATTCCCATGGCAAAATGAGGGGGCATAAAAAAAAGTCCGGTTAGACCGGCAATAAAAAACAGGACCCAGTTGGCACGGGTGACAAATTTAACGAGACGCTCTTGAATTTCCACAAAAAAAATATCCGTTAAAGTTTTCTGCTCTTTTTTATTGCGATGCCGATGTTCCTAAACCCCGCGGCGATCCCAAGTCCTAAAAAAATCAATGTCAGCCACGGTGTCGTATTAAATACTTTTCTGTCAAGGTACACGCCGATGGCCAGCCCGATAAAGATGGAAAGCGCTACGGATAACCCAATGCTACTGTAATATGATAGCTCTTTTATGACACGTATGGTTTCCCTTTTCATGAAAAAGAACACCTTCTCGGGCAATTACAGTCCTTATAAAAACAAAGATCAATCAAGGACGTTGTGCATCTAACACATGCATTTTCCCAAGTCAATGCAAAAAGTGGTAAAATATTATGATTGCGCTGAAACTAGATGTTAATCGTACTGATATCAAAAACAGGACCGTCCACACAGGCATGCAGATAGGCCTTTTTCATTCCTTTTTTTTCGACCGCACACCCAAGGCAGGCACCCATGCCGCAGGCCATCTTTGTTTCAATGGAAACTTGGCACGGCACATGATACTTTTCGGCGATGGCCACAACACATTTTAACATGTCCATTGGGCCGCAGGCGTAAATAATATCCGGCCGTTCTTTTTTTGAAGTCATTTCAAGAGGATGGGTGATAAAGCATTGGTCTCCCTCACTTCCGTCATCCGTAGTGACCTGTAGTTTTAATCCCATATCCAAAAATTCATCCCTGCATAACAGGTCATCCTTTGATCTTCCCCCCAAGAAAATCTGAGATGTTTCCATGTCAACCCC
>JBAUWG010000502.1:0-12214 GCA_049583675.1 Desulfobacterales bacterium
CATAAAACTTTATCATTTTTTAAATAAATCGAAGAGTTATATCGGATTTGGGAAGCACATTGCGGGGTAAAATCTAAATGAGTTTGCAGATTAAGTTAAAATGCTTTTGGATTCGCAGATTATTTTAAACGTATCATGGAAAGCAAGATTTGAAGCACAGCGTTTTGCGTTCAATGCAAACCATTGTTATATGGCATCCAATTCGCCCTCATCACCTTTATCAAACCATTCTTTAATTAAATGATAAGCTATCGCCACTTTGCCTGGCAATTTTAGTAATCCTTTTTTTAAGCTATCTTTAATTTCTTTTCTCGAAAACCAGCGGGCGTCCTCTAACTCATTTTTATCAATTTTAATGTCATCTCCCTTTGCTGTGGCGGTAAAACCCAACATCAATGAACTGGGAAAAAGCCAGGGTTGGGAATGTTGATATTCTATTTTTTCAACTATTACCCCGGTTTCTTCATTGACTTCACGAATCACAGCATCCTCGATACTCTCACCCGGCTCGACAAATCCGGCAATTGTTGAATACATGCCTTTCGGCCAGATTTTTTGACGTCCCAGCAAGCAATACTCGCCATAAGACACAAGCACAATTATTGCCGGGTCCATACTTGGGAAATGGTGCTGTCCACAATTAGGGTTTTCACAAATACGTAAATTTCCAGCCTGAGCGCTTTTAGTCGAAGTACCGCATTTTCCGCAATATCGATTTCTTGATTGCCAATTTATCATAAAACGGGCTATCGCCAACAATGCACTATCACGAAAATTAAGCAACGGCATTACTTGTTTAAAATCGCGAAATCCCGCACTATTTTTTTCCCTTAACAGTGAAGCGGATTTCATTGATCCGATGTCAATTGCAAAATAGGTCTTTTGATCACTAATCCCTAAAAGTATTGATAACTCGGGTACATTGGAAAAATCAGTGAAATCGTTTTTTGTAAGATAAATGGGCCGTGGGTTTTGGATTGATGTACACAAAATTTTAGAATGAACGACCGGAATGATTCGAGCCGATTCATTATTAAATTGATCATTAATCCACATTTCATTGCTTCGTTGTAATGAAGCACGATCTAAAAAATTTGTTGAAAAAGAATTCTGCTTCATCTTATCAAACGTCGAGATTTGATCCTTTGTTTTTTGGCGGACAGCCTGCCGGTTTATTAAACCGGCAGCCGATGATTTCGCATCGCCGGGCTATCTCATTGGAGACCCCTTGATGATCGCGCTGGAGGTGAAAATTTAGCCACGCCGAGGTTTGGTTTAATTCCCACAGCCGCGGCGGAACACATCCATCGATTATTTGCCGGGTTTGTCCCGCATTGACCAAGCGCCCATAGGCGCGGACCCAGATACAGGGGCGTTCCGGGAATACCTCGCAACGGCCGTTGCTGCTGCCGCCGCAGGCGCCGTTGCGAATATGTTTGGGACATTGGGATTCAGGGCACAAAAAACCCACATGCTGAATACCACAGTCACCGCACTTAAGACAGCCGAGAGTCATACGCTTGGGTATATCTTCGATCATGTCCATCAGCAGCCGGCTTCCCGGCTTGGCGTCGATCAGTTGACACAGCCTGCGGCATATAAACCCCAAGGGATGCCGAGGGTCAAACAAAGTGGCGTGGACGCGTCTTAAGAGAAAGTAACGAAAGCGCTCAAGCAGGCCGGGGCGGGGCGGATCAAAGCCGAAGACAGGTGCCCCCGATTCCTCCTCAGACTGAGAAGGAAAGGCGTAGAATCCACCGGGTTGAGGAAAGTCAAAGTCTGCCAGGAATTCCTTCCACTGGTCCTGAATAACCGCCAGACGGTCGAGAATGCGGCCGACCATATCGAAGCTCCGGTGGATCCCGCCAATGTGGATCCCGGCATAGCCTAGTCCCTTGAGAACAGCCGCCAGTCGCGCGGCGCGTTCTATGGATGCCTGGCGGCCTGCGGCCGAATCGCGCCACTCGTCTTGAACGCGTCGCAAAAGTGCATCGGTAACTACGGCACCCGGCACCTTGCCGGAATTGATGATGCCGGCCGTTTTGGGGGTCAGCACGTAGACGGACCCCAAACTGGGTAATGCGATGCCCATATGCTTTTGAAATTGAATCAATTCCTTGAACTTGCGGGCATCATAGCCCAATTGGGTGATGCTGAATTGAGCGCCGGCCGCCGCTTTGCGGCACAGTTTGGCGTATTGTGCAAAGCATTCGCCTTCGGTGCGCTTAAACGGCGAGACCGCACAGCCTGCAAAGAAGCCCTCCGGATCACCGGATGCGTTGATGCGCTCGCTGAGCATGCCCAGCATGATCTGTAGCTGCACTGAATCGATATCGAAAACCGGAGCCCCCTGTCCGCCGAATCCCTTGCCGGAATAGTCTCCGTTCAAAGCCAAAATATTCTTCATCCCCATCATGGCAAGCTGGAGCGCGCGGCTCTCCATGCCCACGCGATTCATATCCCGACAGGTAAAATGAACAATGACATCCATTCCGATTTCGAAGATGTCATGGCCCAAAACATCAGGACTCAGCGACGGATTGCCACCTGGATTGTCTGTGATAGAAACGGCGGTTACGCGGCCATCGCTGAAAGTGTCGCGAGCAATTCCCAGGACGGTATCTACGGCGCGACCGGAGGCTTCCCGTCCGGGCACCAGTTCCAACGTCACCACAAAATGATCAGGGTCCGTGAGATCGAATTTGAAAACACGCAGCATGTCGATATCCCCTTACCGATTGATTGTCCTGGCGTATGATGAGAAATGCCGGTTAAATCGCTATATTCAAAAGGTTGTTCCTTATTTGTTCAAAGTATCTTCCACATGGTGGCACAAATGACGCAAATAGTTCTTCTGGGGTAAAGCATAGCGGAACTCACGCGTTAATGTTCGCTTTAATAACCAATCCGTCTTTTCTTTGGCGGCGGGTCTGGTTTTAAAAGTTGCTTAATGGCTTTAACCAAATATTTACTTTAGTTGACTATCTTTGCTCCCTCTTCGATTGAAAAGTTCATCTTTCTTCAGCGTTTTTTCTCGTTTTGATTGGCATCTGACACAGTAACGGACTCCGGGCATCGCTCTGCGACGCGCTTCCGGAATTTCAACCTCGCATTCTTGACAATGAGTTAGGCTTTCGCCATCCGGTAATCTGCTTTTCGCCAACTGGACAGCGGATTCCACTGTGGCATCTATCTGTTTCTGCACCGCCTCTTCGCGGGACCAACCAACTGCCATAATTTTATTCCTTCTATTCCAAATAATTGCAGATTCAGGCGGCTGCTCAATTATTTTGTTGGACGCTTATTTTCGATTTCCCATAAAATAGCGCACCCGATTTTCTGAGCTTATTGAGCCACAGCAGCCTTAACACGATAGGATCTTCAGATACGTCCTTATCTGGCTCATCCGACAGTTCAATTTGGCCCAAGACTTCAACAGTAAAAGCATCAGATCCGAATTCGTTCCAGTCCATCTCAATGCCCTTGTTCGCCTTTTTTATCCTGTTTTGAGATAGTTTTTTAAATCCCTATAGTAATTTTCATGTGGGCCAATCATTATCAATTCAAGATCATCTTTAACAATTTGATATTAAAGCAAATATTGGATGTTTCTTATTTTAAACTTATGAACGCATACTCCACGGAGACCGCCCCTTTTTTCTATCCCAACAGATGGGTTTCCGGCAATCCTTAGAATTTGCTTGTCCAGTTCCTCTTTTTCTTGCTTGCCATATTTTTTAATTTTTTGTTCAAATGACCGGGACTGAATTATTTTCATCGGCAATTATCCAAGTTTGTACTCTGATGATTCACCTTGTTCCAGTTCTACAACCCCGATAAGGATATCTTTAATCAGGCTATAGGTAAGATCGGGATTTTCTTCAGCGCATTTTCCAATCCGTTGGTTATATTTTATCTGTATGCATCCCGCCTATGGCTAATCCTTAGAACAAGGGCCGTATTTTCAATAATAGTGTAAACAACTCGATAGTCCCCGATTCTAAACTTCCGCATGCCTGAGAATTTGCCCGTTAATAATGGAAAAGTATCTGCCTTTTCGGGTAGATCCTGTTCTATTTTATCAAGGATTCTTTCCGCATCATCTTTGCTTAATTTCTTTAGATCTCGTGAAACAGACTTTTTGAATGCAATTTTATAACTCAAGCTCTTTCCTCATGTCTCTAATGGAAATAACCGGGTCAGATGTGTCGAGTAACCGATCCATGGCAACCTGAATGTCGGATAGTTCCAACAAATAGGATTCAAGAGCTTTTTGAATATGAAAAGACTTAGGTCTTTCTGTTTCCTTTGAAATTTCATTTAGTTTTGATGCAAGTTCGTCTGATATTCTCACTGGTATTGCTGTGCTCATACATCACCTCCAATGTATTTTTATGTAATACATTGTAAGCATTGTCGGAATAAAAGGCAAGATTTTTTTATGGATAGAAAAATATAACGCCTTGGCTCAGCAGCGGCCCAATATAGTTCCGGACCTACACAGCCTTTTACGAAAAACCGCAATTTTCACGCCGTCTGCTCCAGGCAGATGTTGGGCTCTTGTTTTGATTGTACTTTAGGGCAACTCTGGGAAATCTTATAGTGGAAGCTTTTTAAGCCTTTCAATTTCTGCAATTAATTGACTTTGGGTTTCAGGATCCAAAATACCTTTAGATGGCATTGCGATAAACACCATTCTTTTTCTGCAATTGGCATTCATGCACATCCTATCTCCAAAAGATAAAATTTTTGCTATGAGTTATCGAATAGCTCCAATTGAAATGCTTTTGAATCCAAATCAGAAGATACAAACTCATAATTCACTTCATATTCCAAATCAGCAACAGATTGAATTTTTGTGGGGATACTCATCAATATATCAGTCTCTTGCGAAGTAACAACACCAGAATTGTGATTTGTATTTTGGTATTTTATCGTTTTCCCACTGTTTATCCGATCTGATATAAATTCTCTGTGGTTAGCCAGTCTGTCCAAAGTCCTTTTTCCCCCAAATTTAATGGAAGCCTGAATCGCTACATCAATGGTATTTTTAAGATCTTCTTCAACATCAACTCCGATACTATTTCTACATGAAGCTATAGCAGCGATGGTACTCGTTCCTGTTCCAAGAAAAGGATCAAGAATAGTGTCTCCATATATCGTATGCATGCAAATTAGCCTATATGCGAGTTCAAAAGGATAGGCAGCACTTCGTTCTCTCGCTGTTTTATCAAATAGTTGTTGGGACGCACCTTTTAAATCATTCCACACATCTGAAAACCAAACATTGCGCTCTTCCCAAAAAAAAGCACTTTTACGACGATCCTCTTTCTCTTTGTTAGGAGCAAAAATTCTTTTTTCACCTTTTCTAAAGATTAGGATATACTCGTGTTCATAAGTTACATATGCACATGCCGGCAGCATTCCTGACCCCATAAATTTGTTTGGAGCGTTGGTTTGCTTTCGCCATAAAATGTCTGGTAATTGAGCGAACCCTAAATTACACATGCAACTAATTATTCGTGCATGATTTGAATACATCTGAAAACTTCCGTTTATTGTTCTTACTGCATCGCCAATATTAATACATGCAACGCTTCCTGGCTTTAACACTCGAAAACACTCTTCCCAAACTTTATCCAATTCATTATGCATTAAGTTAAATGCTTTCTGGCCGTCCTTGCTTTTTAGCGCATCACCAATAGAGGGGTTTAGCTTAGAAAAAATATTATCCCAAATTTCGATCATAGGATATGGTGGAGATGTAACAATAAGCTCAACAGACTCATCACCGACTGAATCTAATTTCCGTGCATCACCTATAATTATTTTATGCAAGCTATTCATTGATTCTTGTTGTTTCCTTATTTTTTCATAGCCCAACGGAAAGTTAAGTTGCGGGAAGGGAGAGCCAAGGCGATAACGACATGGCGATTTAACAGGTTGAAATATCGATATGTGAAAAAGCCGCCTACTTCTGCCCGTCAATCTTCAACGTTTTGTTCGGCAAACCGTTCCCTGGACTCTCTTACTGCAGAAAGAATGTCTTTTGTAGTTGCTTTGGTTTGAATTCCTGGAACGTCAAAAGGTGATTTTTTGCTTTTCCTAAAGATTATTGAAAAAGTTTCACCACCTCTCCTTTTGATAACTACCTCTTCACTTCTCGCGGTATTTCAAACGGCAATACATCAGGGGCGCACCGCTGGCGGTTCGTCCCCTGTAGCGCCGAGTTGGACGTTCTCGCGTAGCCAGATCAACACCTCGTCGGCGTTCTGATCCGGCGGGAAGACCGGATAAAAGACCTTCACGATACGCCCATCGAGCGAGATCAAAGTCAGTCGTTTGAATAACTCCATGCCAGAGATGGTGAACGTGGGAAGTCGCAGTGCGTCCTTAAGTTTCAACCCACTATCGCTCAGAAGTTCGAAAGGCAGATGTAATCGGTCTCTCGCCTCTTGCTGATATTCGGAACGCTGTGCGCTCAAACCGAAAACTCCCGTATGTAGCGCCTTAAATTCCGCGTAATGGTCGCTGAAGTTATAGGATTGAGGGGTACAGCCGCGAGCACCGGGAATTCCATTCCACCCATCTGGAAGCGGCGCGCCCGGGCGACCGGTCATTGGATATATGTAGATTACCCAAAGGCCTTTCAGTTCCCCGATATTGATGGTCGTGCCATTTGTGCCAACGAGTGAAACATTGGGTAGCTCTAACCCTACCAAGTGATCTGCGGCACCGTCGTCAATTGGGACCGGCAAGTCCTTCGGCAGTGGAAAAAAATCATTATTCATGAGGATCCTTCGATATATGACACCCCACGGGCGCTTCAGCGACACGGCTTTAGACGCGTCCGACTGCAAACGCAATGGTGGGCAGTTTCAAAACGAGAACAGCCGTTGTAGAACTGTAATAACTTTTAATCGTGTTTCCGGATCAATAGCACCGAGCTTTTTAACGAGTCGTGTTTTGTCGATAGTTCGTATCTGGTCTAAGACAATTTGTCCTTTTTTCATTTTGAATGTACATGAGACTCGGGTTGGATAATCTTTGCCGACTGTGGTCATCGGAGCGACGGTCACAGTGCGGATGTGAGTGTTCATTTCATCAGGTGAAATAACCAAACACGGCCTGGCTTTTTGGATTGCTGAACCAACGGTTGGGTAGAGATTTGTCAAATATACATCAAAACGATTTGCTACCATTGCCATTGGTCGTCATCCCAAGAATGTAGAATATTTTCAGCCGCATATATAATTGTATCATCATCGCTATCAGCCATAGCCTTAAAAGTGCTATCCCATCCAGCTCTGGGATTTGATAAAGGGCGAATGATGATTTGATTTTGATCCACTTCTAACTCAACCTCATCCATGATTCCCGTTTGTTCGAGCAAAGGCTTTGGTATACGTATGCCTTGGGAATTTCCGATTTTCACTATTCGCGCTCTCATATGTTAGTTCCTTGACAAAAAATGTTGATACATTGTAATTACATTTTCTTTAATAGTCAAGAAACATAATTTTAGTTTCATTATTTTATGCTGCTAACGGCGGCGTAACTTGCTGAGATGAAGCGCAGCGAAATTTCAGTCAGCGTTCATGCCATTGTTGTAAACGCTTTTCCAGTTGCCAATGTCATTCTATTTTATTTTGACCTTGACAGCTATTTATGTGTGTATATAATACAAAAAGAATACACACTTTGTACAAGGAGGAACGATGCGAACCAATATTGTAATAGATGACGACCTCATGAAAGAAGCCATTGCGCTCAGCAAATTAAATACCAAAAAAGCTGTCGTTGAAACCGGCTTGAAATTATTAGTCCAATTAAAAAAGCAAGAACGTTTAAAAAACTTACGTGGAAAACTTGAATGGGATGGCGACCTCGATGCTATGAGGTTAGATCAATGATCTTGGTCGACTCATCCGTTTGGATCGATTATTTCAACGGTAAGCGATCCTGGCAAACAGATTTACTTGATCACGTGCTCTCCAATGTTCCCATTATCATGGGCGACTTAATCCTCACAGAGATACTTCAGGGCTTCAAATCTGATAAGGACTACGAAACCGCAAAAAATTACCTCGGTAACCTTCCATTTCGACAAATGGGTGGATATAATGTCGCCATTCAAAGTGCTCAAAATTACCGACAGCTTCGAAAAATTGGGGTTACTGTGCGAAAAACAATCGATATAATAATTGCAACTTTTTGTATCATTGAAGGATTAATGTTGCTTCATGATGATCGTGATTTTGATCCTATTGCTTCCCATTTTCCCTTAAAAGCCTTTGCCCCTCGATAGTTCCGCCTCAGACTGCCCATATTTTTTAGTTTACAACGCCCCGTCTGAGCAGCGGCCCACAGCAAACCGAGTTTCTATGTAGTCTACGAAAAGCTGCGATATTCACGTTGCCTGCTCCAGACGGATGTTAGGCGATTGCCCCTTTGGATTCGCACCATATTGATTTTGGCCAGGTTTGCCATCTTGAATCACAAGTACCAGCAGTACAAAAGCACCAATAAGCGGAATCAAACCAATAAGCAGCCACCAACCACTGCGGCTTGTGTCATGAAGCCGCCGCACCGAAACGGCTATGCCCGGAATTAACACGGCCAAGCTATAAAGCATACCTACGACACCGGGACCACCAGCAAGCCCTTCGACGAAACCAAGCACGAATGTTATGATAAGATTGAAAAGGACGAACAACCAATATTCCTTCCGCCTTGCTCTTCCGCTGAACACCGCATATTTCTTCAATACTGCAAGATACCAATTCATGTCTTATCCTTTCATTTAACCCCGTTTATTGGGTTTGATGGGATTAGGGTCTTATACCGCATAACGTGGGCATAACCTGCGGGGTTGAGCGCAGCGAAAACCCGTCAGCGTTCATGCCATGGTTATGGACAGCTTAAGGTTGGTGAGCCGCATATTCATCCAATAGTCTGCGAATCATCTTCTGGTATTGAGTATTGTATTTCTTTGCCTCATTTTTAAAGAACTCTACGCTGGCCTTGCTGAGAGCGATAGTAACCTTGACGGTTTCATCTTTCAGAGCCAGTTCTTCAGGTGAAGGAAGAAAGTTGGAAATGACCTTTACCTTTCCGATAGGCTCATCCGTGTATTTTATTTTCCCTTTCATATATCTTTTTTCCTTTCCGCCAATATCCGGCGCCAATAATTCTGATTTTGTTTTTTCGATAGGTAAATCTTACGGTCATAATTCCGCCGGCAATCTTGCCAAGACAATAATACCGCTTTTCATCATCGCTGTTTTCCAGATCTTCCAAAATAACACGATAATGATCCAGGAAGGCAAGCTGCGCTAAGGCAAAAGGGACGCCGTGTTTCTTTTGGTTCATTTCGTCTTTAGCAGAATCCCACTCAAAATCAGATCGTTTTGTCATATGATTAAGATACGGCAGATCAAGATATATGTCAATACATTAATATGGCTTATTATATGGTTTTTAATGCCCATAACGGCTGAACTGTGCGGCGCAGCTTTTTTGTGTCCGCACCAGTGATTTATTCTGCTGGTCTCAGGCATTAATTCTATTGACATTTCGTTCCTTAATGATATATATTCTGGTATCTACCAAAATCAATGGGAGGTGTATCATGCAAACTGCAAAAATATTCATTAATGGCCGAAGCCAGGCTGTAAGGCTGCCAAAAGATTTCAGATTCTCTGGAAACGACGTTTTTATAAAAAAAATCGGCAAAATGGTTGTCCTTTTGCCAAAAGATGACCCCTGGTCTTCATTGGTCAATAGCCTTGATCAGTTTACCGAAGACTTTATGAATAGCAGAAATCAACCCAATCAGGATTCTCGAGATCAATTCTGATGGAATTCATGCTTGATACTAATATTTGTATTTATATCATTAAGCGGAAACCACTCGACGTAATAGAACGTTTTAAGCAGACTGAAATTTCGCGTATCGGCGTATCGGCGATTACGCTAAGTGAGCTCTCATATGGTGTTTCAAAAAGTTCAAAGCCGAAACAGAATCAAATTGCTTTGGCCCAATTTATTGCTCCACTTGAAATTTTGCCGTATGGAGATGACGCCGCTCAATATTATGGCATACTTAGTGCCCATTTGGAAAAAAAGGGTGCACCCATTGGTTCTCTTGATATGCTAATCGGCGCTCATGCGCTTTCAACCGATTGTACTCTTGTCACCAACAATGAAAAAGAATTTGTTCGAATACCAAAATTGAAAATTGAAAATTGGGTAAAATAGGATTCGGCTTTTTTCCTTCATCTCAGACCATTCTTAAAGCAGAACGCCTTACATAAGCGGCTTGCGAGTTTTTCCGCAAGTCGGCTTAATGCAAATGTTCGCTTCAGCGATAGATCAGCTTACGGTGTCCGACTTTTACAACCCAAACCGTAAGTTCATCATCTTGAATTGAATATACAATACGGTACCGCCCTTGGCGCAGTTGGTATCTTTCCTGCCCGGTCAATTTTTCACAACCAGGCGGTCTCGGGTCTTTTGTGAGTACTTCTATACGATTTAAGATTCTCCTCAGGTTCTTTTTAGGAATGGTATCAAAATCTTTTTGTACCGACTTTTTGAAAAAAAGCTTATATGCGGCCATCTTTTTTCAGCCTCTTGATCATTTCATCATAGCGGATCAAAGGTTCATCAGCCCTCTCATCAAACGCAGCAAGATCCTCGGCATCCTCGGCGAGGGCTTCTCTCACAGCTGAGTTTACGAGATCCGATATTGAACGAGAGGTTTCGACGGCTTTTAATTTAAGAGCCTTATGCAAGACAGGGTCTAAATAGACCGTGGCTCGTTTTGCAGGTGTTGCCATAATGTCACCTCCTATTATTTTTAACATTATAGCGTCTTAACGTTAAAACGTCAATCATTCATTTTTAAAAGCGAACGAGGAAGTCACCAGTCGATGTGGAGCGGAGTGAAACACCGGTCTGGTGGACTGATAGGTTGTGTGGAGCTTTTGATTTATTGGCTTAATTTGGAACTGGCGATCCGATTCAGGCTTACGCCGGATTCAGCGGCCTGAACTGCAAGTTTTCGATGAACATTCGGCGGCACTCGAACCATAAACTTACCGCTGTAAGACCTGCCAGCAATAGGTTCCGGAACTGTCTGGTGTTCCAGGGCTGGCGACCCGCGATGCTCAATGTAGGCCGCCTTTGTTTCAGGGAATTGGACGATTTCAACTTGCATATAGCAAATCTCCTCTTTACGCAGCCCAACTAGTAGTATACGACCAAAATATATGGAAAAACATATTGCCAACCCCATTCTTTGTCGGCATTTGGATATTTGCGTGATAACGCAAAGGGTAAAGATACCCAGCCGTATCCCTTTTTTAGATCATTTTGATGCTGGTGCCAGACCTTCTTTAAATACTCTTCCAACGGATGTTTTACGATATACGGAACAAACATGTTTAACGGGGTAAACTTAACTCGTCTTCTCCGAAGAATTTAACGGGGCAAATGACAGAGGTCCGAGGTCCGATGTCGGAATGCCAAAGACCAAAAGATGAGAAGATCAGAAGGTGAGAAGTTAAGAAAGTAAGAGAATGGAGGCTTTAAGTGAAATCTTTTTTCGGTTCCAGGCCTTTTATCCCTATGCCCCATGCTCTCTGCGCATTGCCCATCAGTTGGAGATAACAAGATTTCCGTTTATGAACTGAATGTCAATTTTGTTGGTGAATAAATCGATAATGTATTCAAATTCAGAGGGCATAGAGTATTCTAATATTTTTTCAAGCAGCGGCGCATTTTCACCGAGCACCATAGCCATAAAGCATTCATCATGCAGAACATTCCGATATTGCGGCCCCAATATCAGCTTTTGGCGTTTTTTGACAACCTGTCTCCATGAGTTATAGGCGCACCATTTTTTATCGACGTAAGCTCCCATTTTTTCTCCCTTTATAAAACATATCGGCATTATATGGGAATTCTTTAACCCATTGAGCAAAAAACAAAATGCCGGCAGCGATAAGCAAATAAGGTCTATATTTGATTGAGATGGGATATGTCCGGGGGGAAACTGCTCAAACAAACTCGTAATGGTTTGGAGGATTCGCGCAGAATGCGTATTACACACGTCCCCACTTCAGGTTCAATATTGCCAAGGCAATCCGGCCCAGCTAAGGGCTTGGTCAGGAAAATGCGTTCGCTTCTGGCATTTCAGGCTATATAATTC
>JBAUWG010000503.1:0-10967 GCA_049583675.1 Desulfobacterales bacterium
TCGAGCCGATCAGTTTGGACAGGCAAGACCAGTACCTGAAATATTTTTCACAATTTCCTCAAAAAGCATCCGATTATAGCTTTGTCAATCTGTGGGGATGGGCAACGGTGTATGGACTTTATTGGGCATGGGCGGACCAGATGGTATGGATCAAACAAACGATCCCTAAAGAAGTTTTTTGGGCGCCCGTCGCCCCATGGCCGGACATCGACTGGAATCTGTGTTTTGACAAATACTTTGATTCGACGGCCGTTTTTCATCGCGTTCCTGAGGACTTGATGGTGCTTTGGAAAGAAAAAATCGGAAATCGAATCGTCATCGAGGAATCCAGAGAGCATTGGGATTATCTTTACGATGTCAACGAACTAACCCAACTCAGCGGAAGACGGTATCACAAAAAAAAGAACCTGTTGAATCAATTTAAAAAAAATTACGATTTTCAATTTGTTCCTTTTGATTTGGAAATGATCGACATGGCCATGGCGTTGCAGGAAGATTGGTGTACATGGCACGATTGCAAATCATTAGACGCGCTGGCTGCTGAAAATCTTGCAATTTCGCGCGTGCTGGGTTCCTGGGAAAAATTGACGGGACCCACCGGCGGCGCAATCCTCGTGGACCGGCAAATGATTGCGTATACCATTGCAGAGCCCTTGTCTGAAGATACGCTGGTAATTCATTTCGAAAAAGGGAATGTGGATTTCAAGGGAATTTATCAGGCCGTCAATCAGATGTGTCTTGAATACCTCGGTCAAAATTTTAAAATCGTAAACCGGGAGCAGGATCTCGGCGATGAAGGTCTTCGCAAATCGAAATTATCCTATAATCCTTTAGATTTTCTCAAAAAATATCGTATAAACCTGAAATAGCCGGGTCCTTTACATCCTGATCATGAATCATGCTTTATCATATTTCAGAAGGTTGGGTTCTTTGGATCCGCAAATTTGAAAGGAGCAGTCATGCGACCTGTAGTGTTAATCATTCGTGACGGCTGGGGATACAGCGAGATCGTGCAAGGCAATGCCGTGCTTGCCGCCGACACACCCCATATCGACCGGTACAAGGCCATTTATCCCTGGACACTTTTGGACTGTGCCGGAGAACCTGTGGGACTTCCGGATGGCTATCAGGGATCGTCGGAGGTGGGGCACCTGAATATGGGCGCCGGTCGAATCGTCATTCAGGAACTCAAACGGATTGATGATGGATTGAGCACCGGAAAACTTTTTGAAGCGGAAAAGTGGAAAGAATTGGTCAGCAACTGGAAAGCACACCGGAGCCGTCTTCATTTGTTCGGTTTGCTCCAGGACGAAGGCGTGCATGCCCATCAGGAACATCTCTTTAAGATCATGCGGCGTGCAAGGATGGAATATCCTGATGGTCCCATCATTGTCCATCCCTTTCTGGACGGACGCGATACCCCTCCGCGAAGTTGTTTGGAATACCTGGCAAAACTCCACCAGGTGATGGATGACGTCGGGAAATGCACCATCGGCACCGTTATGGGCCGGTATTACGCAATGGACCGTTCCAGGAATTGGAAATTGACCGACCAAGCATACCATTGCATCGTCTTGTGCGAAGGTCGTCGAGCCCCGAATGCCGAAACGGCGGTCAAGGATTCCTATGCAAAAGATAAGACGCCCGATGGTGTGGAAATGTTCGATGAATATATCCCTCCCCATGTAATCGCCGATTATGACGGCGTCAGAGATAACGATTCGATTTTGCACACCAACTACCGGCAGGATCGCGCCATTCAACTTTCCATGGCCTTTGTTGATCCACAATATCCCGGGAAACTCGAGGCAAAGCGGAATATCACGTATGTGGGACTGACACGATACTGGGATGAGTTTACGAACTACATGCTGGGCGCTATCGACGCAGGAGGGGGCATGGAACACCTTTTGGGCGAAGTGATTTCCCATGCAGGATTACGCCAGCTAAGAATTGCAGAAACACAGAAATTTCGACATGTTACGAGTTTTTTCAATGGCAAGGCCACCACGCCTTACAACAACGAGGACCAGGTAGAAGTACCCACCCGATTCGATGCCGCGACCTTTGCCAGTCATCCGGAAATGGAAGCTTACCATGTCACCGATGAACTGCTCAAAAGGATGCGAGACACCGCCTATCAGTTCGTTGTCGTTAATTTTGCCAACGGAGATATGGTCGGTCACACGGGAAACTTCGATGCCGCAAAAAAAGCCATTGAGGTGGTGGACGATTGTATCGGTAAGATTGTCGACCGTCTTCTTGAAATGGATGCGCATATTCTCATCACATCGGACCACGGAAATTCAGAGCAGATGGTTGACTATGAAACCGCTATGACCAAAACCAGCCATACGTTGAATCCTGTCGAAATCATTTATATCGCGAGCGATTCCCGGAACCGTCGGCTTGTCCGCCACGGCAAATTATCGGACATCGCACCTACGGTTTTGTTCCTGCTCGGGCTGGATATTCCCAAGCAAATGACCGCACAAAACCTCATTGCACATACCGGCGCTTGATCTTCTCGTTTTGTTATCACTCAAATGGATCTCTTCCGATACACTTTTTTGAGACATGATGTCTCAAAAAAGTGTTCTTTTGCTCTTCCTGATGAATCTTTTCATTAATCTATATGTCTAAGATGTTGATAATTTAAAATTTTAATATCGTTAATCCCACTTTCGAAATTATGGCATGAAATTTGATTACTGAAATCAGTATTGTTTTTGTCTCAAATGATATTCACTCACTTTTATCTTCAAACGGCTTTTAAGCAGAGGAGAGCCACTGTGGAAATGGAACAAGCAATCCGAACAGCCATCGGCTATGAAACGAACATACGGGATATCTATCGGAATGCCGCCCAAAGCGTTCTCGATCCCGCAGGCCGTCGTTTTTTCAAAATGATGGGAGATGATGAGCAATATCATCTCGATTATTTGCAGAAAAGACTCGCATCCTGGAAACAAAGCGCGAAATTGTCCATAGAAAAACTCGATTCCATTGTTCCACCAAAGGAGATGATTCAGAAAGAATCTGAAAAAATTAAGGCGTACTTATCACCCGAGGATTTGAGCAGTATAAAAGTCATTCTCGGCCGAGCACTTCAGGCAGAAGTTGAAACCAGCAATTTTTACGAAAAGATGGTGAAAACAATGCCACGGGAAGGTCAACAAATGTTTGCCCGTTTTCTGGAGATTGAAGAGAATCACATCGCAGCAGTCCAGGCCGAGCTGGACTACATTACGCATACTGGATATTGGTTTAATTTCAAGGAATTCGATATGGAAGAACTCTAGAAAGGAGGATATCATGAGTGTACTCGTCGCAACCCAAGCGCCGGACTTCGTTGCACCCGCGGTCATGCCGAACGGCATTATCAAAGAAGACTTCAGATTGTCCGATCTTCGGGGAAAATACGTCGTTTTATTTTTCTGGCCCTTGGATTTTACGTTTGTCTGCCCCACAGAAATTATCGCTTTTGACCACCGATTTGATACGTTCAGAGAACGATCCGTTGAATTGGTCGGTGTTTCCATCGACTCGCAGTTTACACATTTTGCATGGCGCGAAACCTCTGTTGAAAAAGGCGGCATCGGCAGGGTCCATTTTCCGATGGTTTCAGATCTCAAACATGAGATTACAAAATCTTATGGCATTGAACATCCTGATTCCGGCGTGGCAATGCGGGCCTCTTTCCTTATTGATAAGGAAGGGATCGTTCAGCACCAGGTGGTGAACAATCTGCCGTTGGGGCGGAATATGGATGAAATGCTCCGGCTGGTTGATGCGCTGCAATTTACCGAAAAATATGGAGAGGTTTGTCCTGCGGGGTGGCAAAAGGGTGATAGCGGCATGAAACCGACAGCCGAGGGGGTTTCAGAATATCTTGAAACACATGGGGAAAAACTGTGACGATAATCATGGGATAGCTCTAATTGCCCTGTCGAATAAAAAACGTTTTAAGCGATTGAACGGATCTTCTCGTTGCATTTCTTTATTTTGTTATTATTGTATTAACAATGATGGGCAGTGTATGGCCTATCCGTAATTACGCGATTAAAAACATATCGTTTCTCATGGTTGAGGTTGAACCTTATTGAGGAGGTGATCAATATGGCGGATGAACGAAGAAGAGTCGCTGCAGACGTATGTTCCTACATTGACGAGGACAACAATCATCTAAATCTTGAAATCACAATCCCGGGAGTGAAAAAGGAAAATATCAGTTTAAAATTGCTTGATGACAGTTTCAACCTTCGTGCTTCAAGAGAAGAATTCGATTATGTCAGCGCCGGTGCTTTTTGCTGCCCCATAAGTCCAAAAAATGCTGAAGCGACGTATGAGAATGGATTGCTCAAAGTGGTTGTCCCCTTTAAAGATCCAATGGAAAATGCGATTGAAATCCCTATTCACTAATTGATTGAATGGCAGCGATAATCGATCAATATCAAGGGTTTTTATGAAAATATAAATATCAAAACAGGCAGAATCCCAAACGATCCTGCCTGTTTTCGTTATGAGAAGACAACAGGATCTAAAAAATAGTTGACATAACCACATTGTGGCATTATGAATACTTAGTGTTATCCGCACCTTCGATTCATTAGTTTTTAAATAAGGAGCACACCCATGAGAAAATGTAGAAAGCCTATTCGGACCAAAGGCTACAAAAACATCTTCTGTCCCTACTATGGGAACTGTTTGGACCATGCCAGTAAAAGACATTGGGAATGTTGGACATGTTTACATTGCCGGTACAAAGGCTTGAAAGAGTCGATTTCAGAAGAAAACTTTTCATCGACCTCTACGGACCCGTATTATTCCATTTCTCCGTCAATGGGCGGAAAAACAAAAAATATTGCGCTATGAAAGCTGTCCTCACAGAAACACTCGATAGGAGGTGAATGTTATGAAGCGTTTTTCGATCCCCAGAGTCGCACATTGCAGCAACGGCTGCTGTTTTTGGTCCTGGGCAAGACGTTAAACTACCCGGACAACCCGCCATGGATTGACTGAAGTTTTAGCCCGCCTTTTAAACCTTTGAACCCTGAACCTTTAAACCTGAGTATGTATTTTAATCAAAATATGAAAATCCCTTGAAGTTGCCGTTTCAAGCTGACATACATCATGTTGCATAAACAACGATTCAGATGGACTCTATCTTTAATAATGGAAGGAGATGAGCGATGGCTAAAAAAATTTTGGTGGCGATTGATGATTCTGAAAATGCGATGCGTGCCGTTGAATTTGTGGCAGACACCTTTACGGCCGACAATCGGATCACCTTATTTAATGTTGTTCAGGACACAGCGGTCATGTGTGAAATGAACAGTCCGGAATTAACTCCCTATTTTACGTCTCAGCAAAGTTCTTTCTGTCTGCTTGAAGATAAAAAGAAAGAACTGGTTGATAAAGCGCTGCAAAAAAGTAAAACCCTGCTTTTGAATGCGGGATTTGATGAACAAAATATCACCGTTAAAGCTGAACTCAAAAAAAGCGGCGTTGCCAGAGATATTATCAAAGAAGCTCAATCCGGTTATAACGTTATTGTCCTGGGAAAAAGAGGGGTTTCTGGAATTAAAGAGTTCCTCTTGGGAAGTATCTCGCAAAAGGTTTTCAATCTGGCAAAGGATATATCGGTTCTGTTTGTCAACTAATTCATTATTCTGATCTCATTTCGTGCCTTTCATGCGTTGATTGACTTTGTTTTAGCATTGATTTATACTACTTAGTGTTCCGGTCGATGATAAACAAAACAGAATGAAATTTATTGGATGAATGCCATGGAAATAATAACCGTCATCAATAATATGCAGGCGCGATCCGATAATATGCGCGGAGATGGGAAAACCATCGTTTTCGTCCCGACCATGGGTTTTCTCCATGAGGGGCATTTGTCTCTAGTCCGGGAGGGTCAAAAATACGGCGATGATTTGGTGGTGAGCATCTTCGTAAATCCTGCCCAGTTCGGCCCGGGTGAAGACTTAGAGACCTATCCCAGAGATTTTGAAAGGGACCTCGAACTGCTTCGAAAAGAAGGTGTCGATGCGGTGTTCGCTCCGGATGCCAGACAGATATACGGAGAAAACTTTCAGACTTTTGTCGAATTGGAAAAGCTTCCGAAACACCTTTGTGGCCTCTCAAGACCGGTATTTTTCAAAGGTGTCGCAACCGTCGTCACAAAACTGTTTAACATCGTTAAACCCCATGCAGCCATTTTCGGCGAGAAGGATTATCAGCAACTCACGATTATCCGTCAAATGGTGCGAGATCTTAATTTTGACATAAACATCGTCGGGGCTCGAACCGTCAGAGAAGCTGACGGGCTTGCCATGAGTTCGCGCAACATTTACCTAAATCCAAAGCAGCGAATGAGCGCGCTGTCGCTAAACCGGTCATTGATAAAAGCCCAGGAACTTGTTGAAAACGGACTGTTTGACACTGCTGAGATCATCGATGAAGCGGCAAACATGATCCGATCCCAGCCGGAAACTGAGATCGACTATATCGTCATCTGCGACCCGGAAACCCTTGACGATATAAAAACCATCGACAGACCGGCACGAATGGCCCTTGCCGTAAAGGTCGGAAAAGCCCGCCTGATCGATAACATGTTATTAAAACCTTGATTTTGATTTAAAATTCTTACCGGAACATGAAACCAAAAGGCGAATCAATGACGTCAAAAACAGTTGCCCTAATCAATCTGGACCATCTGGTTCACAACGTCAATGCCATCAGACAAAAAGTGGCACCTTCCGATATCATCCCGGTGGTCAAAGCGAATGCATACGGACATGGCGCCGTTGCCGTCACCCGGCGGCTTGTCAAAGAAGGGGTTACAAGATTTGCAGTGGCACAATTTCAAGAAGCGCTGGAATTAAGAGATAGCGGGATCTCCCATCCCATATTGATTTTTGGACGCTTGTTTCCGAATGAAATCCCGGAAGCCATAAGAGCCGGGTTTAGAATCAGTTTGTTCGGAAAAGAAGATATTGGTTGGATTGAGAAGGCCGGCCAGGAAAAACCGGCGAATGTGCATGTGAATATCGACACCGGAATGGGCAGAATCGGCGTTCTCTTTGATCAGGAGCCTGATTTCTTTGACGCGCTTTTAGCGTCCAAATACTGCAGCTGGGAAGGACTCTATTCACATTTTTCCACCGCTGACGAATCCGACAAGACTTATGCAAACCTGCAGCTGTCAAGGTTTAAGAATATTCTTCGTCGGGTGAAAGAAAAAGGTAAAATGCCGCCGGTCATTCACATGGCCAATAGCGGGGCTGTTCTGGATCTGCCTGAAAGCGCTTTTGATGCGGTTCGACCCGGTATTTTGCTGTACGGACATTATCCGTCATCAGAGGCCTCACACTCCATAGACATTAAACAGGTCATGACCCTGAAAACATTTGTCGCCCATATTCGAAAAATTCCTGCCAATTTTCCGGTGAGTTACGGCCGGCAATGGATATCCGGAAAATCCACGACCATAGCGGTATTGCCCATCGGGTATGCCGACGGAATTCGGCGCAGCCTGACCAATAAGGCCCAGGTATCGATCCGAGAAAAGCGTTATCCTTTGGTCGGCCGGGTCACCATGGATCACATTATGATCGACGTCGGGAATGATCCCATCAACCCCGGCGACCCGGTCATCATATGGGGTGACGATGAAAAGGACTCCATACAACTCCTTGATGTTGCTCAAAGTATCGGCACGATACCCTATGAGCTGACCTGCGGCGTGTCTGCCCGCGTGAAGCGGGTTTATGTCGGAACATTGCCAGACGGCGTATGAAATGGCGGAGATATGCATCCGATAAGAGCGAATCATCATGTATCTTGCAACAAAACAAATCGACGGCCGGCCGCATTATTTTATTCGTGAAACCTATTCGCATGAGAACCGGTTGTTGAGCCGAAATCTGTTTGATCTTGGAATCGATCCCGGTCGATATATCGTTTATCCCGGGGGAAATTCGTTTTATATCCATGAATCCGTGGAAGAACAGTTGAGTGCGCTGAACGTTTATCCGAATGGCGATGAACTGGAAGATATATTCTGGCGCTTTCTGGATCCGGGCATCAGAAGAGCGCTGGAAACTTTTCGAAACCGCCAAAAAAATCTAAAAGTTAGAAAAACACAAAACGCAAAGAATACAGCCCCGACGAGATATCATATTTTCGACCGGCGCCGAATCCTTTACTTAAGGTGCGGCCGCACGAACCAGCACAATATCGCCGGTGTCCCCCAAAAGCTGTTCCGGATATTGGCGGATAAATCCAGAGACGAAATCGAACAGAAATTCATGGGGATGGAAAAAATCCTCAATGTCCGGGAATATAAAACCTATGCTTACGTCATCTTCAACCTTCAGGATTTTTTCACGCAGTGGTTTGCCCAAACAGCGCCGAAAATGCTGGATCAAAGGGCCGTGGATGAACATTTTCTGGAAGAGATCTGCCGACTGAACAGCGATCAAACGTATTGGAACGGCATGGAGATTGGCGACGTTTTGCACGAATACCTGGTTCGCTATGTCGTCATGTATTTTGATTACGATTACGCCCCAAAATCATTTATCGAAGAATATATTCGAAAATTTATTATCAGCCACAGGGATTACCACCCTTTCTCCAAATCACGGGAAATCGATCTGAACAACGCCGGCGTTCTTTTCAAATCCACCCCGGCGGCCTTGAAACAGATGAGCCGAAGAGACCTGGTACGGCTTTACCGGAAACGGATTCAAAAACTTCATCCGGACAAGGGCGGCGATCATGACGCATTTATCCGCTTGACCCGGGTCTATCATGACCTGCTCAGGACCAAGAATTAAAGTAAAAATTCGGTTTTAAAGGACAAGGTATTTATTATGCCAAGAGAGAATTTGCTTAATGAAAGTTCATTGACTTATTTTAGCAACAGCTTTTTGGCGGGCAGCAACCCCACGTTTTTTTTATCCTCGGGCGCCTTGATCGATCCATCATAGGAAATGATTTTTCCCTCTTGATTACACACCGTATGATCATCGAGAATAATGAGACCCGACGTTTCGATCACCTTTTGTTTATATTCCCACTCTTTGTGTATAGTGTACTTTTGGAGTTTAAATTGCCAGTAGAGCCAAAAAATCAGAAAAATCAATACCCCGGATACCAGCACGCAAAGAAGAATAAAAACATAAAATGCCGTCTTTTCGCCAATATGTCCCAATATGCTCAGGATAGCATCGAGTTTGAATAAAACAACCGAACCCATTCCTAAAATGAATAGGCCGGCAAGAACCGGCATCTGCTGAATGATGGAAAACAAGAACTTGAAACTATGTCCGAACCGTTTCATCTTAGCCCCCACAAAGGGGCTCTCTTCAAGATCAAAAGGCGCCTGTTGGCTGCCGTAAAGATAGAAATTAAACCCGATGACAATAAGACCGACAATGAACATCAGTGCAATTGGCGCCATCAGCGATACGAAGAAATATTGTTTCCAGGGAAACGGACCCTTTCCAGGACCCATGGAGCCGATAAAATGGGCGATAAATATAACGAATTCAACGCCGCCGATCAATATGAAAAGCGTATCAAAATACTCTTTGATTTCCGTTTTTTCCAGCATGCCGGCAATGCCGGTTCTTTTCTTAAATTCACTCGATTTCATCAAACCATCCCTGTGATAGAGGCAAATAACACAAGTTTTACGCCGGATCATTGCCAAAAGCCGGCAAATGGCAGTGTGCTTTAAGGATTAACGGCTAAGCCCCAAACTCTTATCAATTTCCTTCCACCTGGTAAGAGATATCGGTTTCAATCCCACGAGATCGCATTGGGGAATCCAACCAAGGGTTGACTTCGGGATATAATAGCAATGCTCTCCTTTAAAAGGGCCTTCTTCAATGAGCCATCCATATTGAACGGCAATTCGCTTTCCCGCCAGTTTTTTTGCATCGGTAGTATAATTCATCTTTTCCGACGGTTGGAATGTTGCTTCAAAAAACATGAAAAATTTTCCTTGTAAAAAAATAAGGGCAATCCCTCTCGGTTAGGGAATGCCCTCACTATATGATAAAATTTAAGTTAGACCACTGTGACATTGGTTGCAGCCGGGCCTTTTTGTCCCTGCTCTATGTCAAAGGTAACCCGGTCGCCCTCATTCAGCGTTTTAAAGCCAGTTGCATTGATTCCTGAATGATGCACAAACACATCCGGACCATCTTCCTGCTCAATGAATCCATAGCCTTTGCTGCTATTAAACCATTTTACGATTCCATTCGTCATTATGGCACCCTCCTTTCAAAAGAATTCTCATAGTTCCAAACTGCAGGACGCCATATCGGCAGATGGAAATTTCCTTCAGAACGAAACTGGCCCGCCAATTAAGGACGGGCCTTTATTGATTAAAATAATTATAAGATATCATCGAAAAAAGTCAAGCAGATTATACAGTACTTTTTTACAGCGGATTTTGATCCGTCACACCTGATTTTTAAGCATATTTAAAAGCCTACTCAATTTCGTAGCAATCCTGGATTTCACCGAAATACAGGGTATGGTAATCGTTTTGCGGATATAATTTCATGTATTCTTCATCCAGATAATCGGGATCCATGGTGGATTTATAAACGATTTTGCATTCGAAATGGATGCCCGGAGTGTTGATGATCGGTGACGAAACCGTCTGGCTGTCAGCAAGCTTCAAATTACATGCCTTGTATTTATCCACATCCCGTCCGGATTTGGTGCCGCAAAACATCACCTCGTCGTGCATATCGATCAAAGGAACCGACACGGTAAAATCTTTGGCCTTTTCTATAATTCTATAGGTATATCGGGAATTTCTGACGGCGATCATCAAAATGGGTTTTGTCCAGACAAAACCGATGCTCGCCCATCCGATGGTCATGGTGTTAAGTCCGTCATGGGACTTTACCGTCAAAAATGCCCCTTTTGTTATCTGTTTC
>JBAUWG010000504.1:0-27829 GCA_049583675.1 Desulfobacterales bacterium
AAATGAGGATTTTTGTTCAAGATCAAGGCATGCGAAAAAAATAACCACAGGCATATGGTTGATATTCCGAGGATTATTTTTTGAGCATAACGCAGAGATTGGGCAAAAAGACCATTTATGGATGGACACTAACTAAATATAATTCCTTGATAAATTATATTCGTCCTTGCTTAAAAAACTGCCGCATATAAACGCATCATCAGCCCAACAGGGTAAAATGTATCCAAACTCCCCGGCTCAACAAATGATGAGATGGGTACTTTATAACCATCCGAGCGGGTTATAAATATGAGATCCGGCTATTTTTTGCTCGATCTCAAACCGACTTCTTCAAAAGCATCCAGCAAATGTCCGGCCGACAATATATCGTCTGGCTTTTTGCGGCAGAAGGTATTCTATCTGGGTAACGAAGATACCATCCTGGAAGATTGAAAGACCTCCGGCTGAAGACTCCAGATCCCAAAGTGCGCCCTGGTAGCCTCGGGTCCGCAGAAGTAAATACCCTTTTGAATTCGGCAGTTGAATATTTGCGGGGAAATTGCGCTTCGAAGGACTCGAATCAAAATAATCCAGCCTTTTGCCGCCGATGGTAATGGTGTTGCCTTTTTCATCGGTGAAATAGATCGGGATGGGCACGAAGCGAAGGTTTGATTTCAGATAGCTGAGATATTCCATCTTTCGCCAGACTTTCTCCCGTGGCGGTTTCAGTGTCAGGACGACTTCTGTCCCGACGGGAAAGTCTTCTGCCAGCGGCCGGATATCGATATAATCCTTGAAATCGGCGATGGTGATAGCCAGCCGCTGCCGATCGGATCCGGGTGATCTGGGCACACTGCATGGAATTGAGCCGAGAGCAATATGAAAACGGTTTGAAGTCCATGACGACCCCGGATGATGGGTTGATATTGATTATTCATAAGAAAACTATCGGGCCAGATCTTTTTTCTTGCTTTCAAACTCTTCTTTATCGATCTCGCCCCTGGCATAGCGTTCCTTTAGAATTTCAAGAGAACGGTCACCGCCCCTCCCAGCCGTTTTATCACGGCCGGTAGACTGAATCAGCCACTTGATTAAAAATACCAACCCTACAATAATCAGAATCCAAAACACAATCATTAATATTCCTCCAAACCATCCCATACCGTATCCGCCCATCATGCCGGATCCCATTCCCCATCCGCCATATCCTCCATATCCCCCATAACCGCCATATCCCCCTGGCTGGGCGAGAGCCTGAGTTCCGGTGAATAGGATTGAAAGAAACGGCACGAATGCCATAATATATATAAATAAGGTTTTCACAGGTTTCATTTTACACCTCCGGATAAATTTTTTTCAAAATTAACCGCCGAATAAAATAGCATCAAGATTCGTAGATCGGAAAAGCAATCTATGTGCCAATCATGCTTTCATTGTGATCCTATGATGAGCCATGAACGACCAATGCTCATAAATATATGCATAAATCTCACGGACGTCGAGTTCAGTGTTCGTTGTTTACGTTAAAGAAATGGGTATTTATTATCCATTCGACTCGATGAAACCTGACAAACCGGGTATTTTCTATCCATCATCCTTGCTTACCATGTACTCAAGGATCTCATTTCCCCTTGATGGGAAATTTATTTCGGATATTTATCCTCATTTATTCAAAGTGTTAGCCATCAGTCGCTCTTTTTTTATAGGATATCGGCATATGATTTGCTCTGAAGAATGCATCGGCCGATCTTGTAAATCTATGGAATGAGTATTAAATTAACGATTAATTTCATGGTCTCTGTTAGACAAGGCATTTTAAGTTGGAAATGAATAACTGAAGGGCTGCGGTGCACGTGGCCGGATGAAGCGTTATGGAAAGCAAAGAAGAAAGGAGCATTGAATTCAATTTCAGAGAAAAAAAGGACAAGCTTATCGCTAAATGGCTTACCAAATATCCGTTGCTGTTTCGGAAATGGGCTCATCGATCAAAATTCATAGAATTCTCCGATACGCCATGGACACCATTTGACAGTGACATCTCGTCATGCCGCCTGGCACTGGTGACCACCGCCGGCGTGCATCTTAAATCACAGGGCCCATTTGATATGAAGGACCCTTCAGGCGACCCGACATTCAGAGAAATTCCGGCGGACACACGACCCGAAGATTTAACAATTACGCATAATTACTATGACCATACCGATGCCGACAGAGATGTCAATATTGTCTTCCCGATCGAGCGGGTTCAGGAACTGAGGCAATCGCATGAGATCGGCAGTGTTAATTATCGACACTTTTCTTTCATGGGGCACATCATGCAACATCACATTCAAACGCTTATGGAAAAAACGGCGCCACGCGTTGCCGAAGCCTTAAAATCGGACAATGTCGATATCGTGATATTAACCCCTGCCTGAGGGATTTGCAATCAGTCCGTAGGACTGATCCAGCGAGCAATAGAGGCATCGGGGATTGCCACCATTTCCATAAGCCTGTCCAAAGATATCAGCCAAAAGGTGTTACCTCCGCGAGCCGTCTACACGGGTTTGCCGCTCGGACACCCGATCGCTTTTCCCGGACAAACATTTCGCCAAAAACAGATCCTGCGCCTGTTGTTAAGCTATCTGAAAACAATGAACTCACCCGGCACCATTGCAGAACTTGATTTGACCGATAGCGACGATGCCTCCGCCACCTGCGATGCCTGTTCGTTTGGTTAATGGACAATATTTTCTTTAGATACGGATGATATTTTGTAAATGCCTTTCGACCCTTTCAATATTCTTCGGTGTCCTTGGAAAGCTTTATCTGATGTCGGCTTTCAATGTGCCGCAATCATAGGAAACGCAACCCGACCTGTCTTCGTTTTTGTCTCCCGTCCGTTGCCTATGACAGGCATTATCTCATAGTTTTCAGGCCCTATCTTGACAACCTTTTAAAAAGCACCACTTTGTTCTATATTAAAGCTTGAAGATAAATGGTTAAAGTGACATTTTCCGAGTTGAAACAAACGATCTCAGCGGGTTTTTTCTTTAGGGAAGTTGAGAGGGATTCATGAAAAAATTTTTAACAGCTATTGTTGTTTTGGCCTGTTATATCGCCGAGCCGGCCTGGGGGTATAATGCCTCACATTTTTATCAGCTCGGTCTGGACAGCAATCTGGCGACCACAAAGATCAACTATTTCACCAGGGCCATTGAATTGAACCCTGAATTGTCTGCCGCCTATGAAGAACGGGGGATGCTCTATTATTTTCAGGCGCATTACACGAAAATGATTCGAGATTTTCTGAAAGTTACCACGTTGAGCCCTTACGATGCAAACGGCTACACCATGCTGGGGATCGCTTATTTTAAAATAAATAATTATCATTCGGCCGTGTCCAACTTGACTCGGGCCATTGAATTGAAACCTGGACTTGCTAAACCTTACGGTTATCGCGCTGAAGCGTATCGTCTCATGGGAATGTTGGCGCTTGCGGTTCAGGATGCCACCCGGGCCATCGAAATCGGCGGCCGCAATCGGCTCATCGGCAAGGCGTATTCGACACGGGCTAAAGCATACAAAGCATTAGGGGAGAACGAACGGGCCGAGGCTGATTTAAAAAAAGCGGTGAATCTGGATCCGGTATATGATATTTATAAATCCTTCACCACCACCGAATTCCTTGCAGATTCCGCCGGCCGGTCAGGCAGTGTGAAAGGCATCGGATGGATGGGGGCCGCCGGCATGATTGCAATCGCTTTTGTGTTGATTTTTAAACTGACGCTGGCGCCCCCGAGAAAGGATGATAAAGATAAATATTCCTGATCATTCGTTTTCACGATGAAGAAATATATTTTTATAGATTCAGATAAAATGAGTTCTAATTAATAAGGGATGAACTCTGCGGAGGGCAAGGGTTTCATGACGGAACAAATCATCACGTTGCCGGTAACCGGAATGACGTGCGCCAACTGTGCGGCAAATATTGAAAGAGGATTAAAAAAACTTGAAGGGGTTCAAACCACCAATGTCAATTTTGCTGCGGAACAGGCGGTTGTCGCATTTGACCCGAAACAGGTTCACGTCAAAGACGTCGTTAAAAACATTCAGGGTTCGGGCTACGCCGTTGCAACCGCAACAACAGAATTCCCGGTTACCGGGATGACCTGCGCCAACTGTGTGGCGAACATCGAAAGGACCTTAAACAAAAAAGTCCCCGGCGTTGTTCAGGCGGCCGTTAATTTTGCCGCGGAACGGGTATCCGTGGAATATATCGCCGGTGTTTCCGGCATCGACGATATTGTGTCGGCCATTGAAAAAGCCGGTTACGGCGCCATAATTCCGGACGACGCCATGGAAGCGGAAGATGCGGAACAAAGCGCACGCCGGGCCGAAATCAAGGATCAAACCCGCAAGTTTGTCGTCGGAGTGGTGTTTTCCCTGCCTTTGTTTATCATGAGCATGATGCGGGATTTCAACCTCATCGGCCCCTGGAGCCATGCGCTATGGATAAACTGGTTTTTTCTGATTCTGGCCACGCCGGTACAGTTTTATACCGGATGGGATTATTATGTGAACGGTTTTAAAAGCCTTAAGAATAAGAGCGCCAATATGGATGTTCTCGTGGCCATGGGATCATCTATTGCATATTTCTATTCGATAACGGTTCTTTTTTTCCCGATATTCGGGGAACATGTCTATTTTGAAACCTCGGCGGTCATCATTACTTTGATCAAGCTGGGAAAAATGCTCGAATCCCGAACCAAAGGCAAAACCGGCGGTGCCATTCGAAAGCTAATCGGACTTCAACCCAAAACCGCAACGATTATTCAAGATGGCCGGGAACTAGAAATTGCGTTATCACGGGTCCGATCAGGCGATCGGGTCATCGTTCGGCCGGGTGAGCGTATTCCCGTGGACGGCATTATTTTCGAAGGAGAATCTTCGGTGGACGAGTCGATGCTCAGCGGCGAACCGATTCCCGTGGACAAACATCCCGAAGATCTGGTTGTCGGCGGTACCATCAACGGCGAAGGGCTCTTAAAGTTTGAGGCCACGCGCGTGGGAAAGGAAACCGCTCTGGCACAGATCATCAAACTGGTTCAGGAAGCCCAGGGGAGCAAGGCCCCCATCCAGGCCATTGCAGACCGGGTGGCCGCTGTTTTTGTGCCGGGTGTGATTGCCATCGCTTTTGTTACCTTTGGATTATGGTGGGGCATTACCGGTGAATTCGTGCCGGCGATGATCCGCCTGGTGGCGGTGCTGGTCATCGCCTGCCCTTGCGCCCTCGGTCTTGCAACACCCACGGCGATTATGGCCGGAACAGGGAAAGGTGCTGAACATGGGGTTCTTTTTAAAAAAAGCGAAGCCCTTGAAACCGCAACGAAACTTAAGACCATCGTGCTCGACAAGACTGGAACCATTACCCTGGGTAAACCTGCCGTGGTGGATATTATCTCCTTTGATTCCGCTCTTGTAAACGAAGATCAGCTTTTGAGAATCGCGGCTTCCGTCGAACAAGGTTCGGAACACCCCTTAGGAAAAGCCATCGTCAATGAAGCAAAAAAAAGAGGCGTTGACCTTTGGGAACCTGAAAATTTTAAGGCACAACGGGGTTTTGGCGTCGAAGCCAAGATCCAGGGGCAATGGGTAAAAATGGGAAAACCCAAGTGGTTCTCTGGGACCGGTATCGATATGGCGCCCGCCGGAAACACCATCGACGCCCTCCAGGCACAGGGAAAAACGGTGATGGTTCTGGTAAAGGAAAATCAATTGCGCGGCCTTGTGGCCGTGTCGGACAAGCTGAAACCGGAATCAAAAGAGGCCATTGAACAATTGCATGCACAACACCTCAAAGTGGTCATGCTCACCGGAGACAATTTTCAGACCGCCCGGGCCATTGCCTCGGAAGTCAACATCGATGACATTTTCGCCGAAGTCCGTCCCGAAGAAAAGTCATCCAAAATCAGGGCGCTTCAGGAAAAAGGCGAAAAAATCGGTATGGTGGGAGACGGGATCAACGACGCCCCGGCCCTGGCCCAGGCCGACATCGGAATGGCCATCGGCACCGGAACGGATGTGGCCATCGAAACCGGAGATGTCATCCTGTCCGGGGGCAGCTTGACCGGTGTATCCAGGGCGATCCGAATCAGCCGCGCCACCATGGCCACCATTAGGCAGAATCTGTTTTTCGCATTTATTTACAATATCATTCTTATTCCCCTTGCCGCCGGTATCCTTGCGCCCTTTCATTCGGTTCCGTTTTTTTTAAAACAGCTTCACCCCATTTTAGCCGCCCTGGCCATGTCTTTCAGCAGCATCTCGGTGGTCTCCAACAGTCTCCGGTTGTATCGCGCAAAAATTGAATAGCAGAGGGAAACCGTCAAAATTCTTTGCAAACCGATGAAGGTTTGCACGCAATTTTTGCCGATTTTCGAACGCCTTATCCTGTACCTCCCATGGTAAAAAAACAACCGGTTGAAATTAAAAATAAAAATAAGTGCGAACCAGCTTTTTGTCTGGAACGATATTTGCTTTGCTTTTACATAAAAGTGGTTATGGATATCCTCATGGATGAATATTGATAAAATTTGAAATTAAGCATTGAAATCACCAAACCGCGACATATGTTATGAAAAATTGGAACGAATGTCTGACCCATCTATCGGATCGTGAGCGACACACAGGGTTAGATACATCTTTTCTGCTACACATTCTATACAATTGCTCTCCGCGGTTATACTGCAAATTAGGCATTCATTCGAAATTATTAGGAGAAAGACAAAGAATATGAAAAAATTATATATCTGCCTGCTTGCACTCTTGATGACAGGCTTATGGTTAAAGCAGGCCGCTCAAGCTTACACGTTTGAAGGGAGTGCCGCCAAATATTTCTACATGGGTATGAAAACCTCACTGGCCTATAAAAAGATCCATTATTTCACCAAGGCCCTGGAGTTGAATCCAAGGTTTGCACCTGCCTATGAAGAGCGCGGACTGAACTATTATTTCCAGGAAAAATACGACAAGGTCATCCAGGATTTTACCCATTATATCCATCTGGTTCCCAATAAAGCCGGTGCCTACCGAATGCTGGGGATGGGGTATCTTAAAATCGGCAACTACCCAAAAGCCATTATCAACTTTGACAAGGCCCTCGATTTGAAACCGCAAACAGCTGACGTGTTCAGCTACCGGGCGGAAGCCTTTCGGTTGAATGGTCAACTGGACAAAGCGATTAAGGATGCCACCAAGGCCATTGCCCTTGAAAGCGATCAGCGGATATTGTCCGATGCCTACAGAACCCGAGGCAAGGCGTATGAGGCATTGGGTCAACAGGCAGCGGCCAACGCCGATTTTAATAAAGCAACAAAAATCGACCCGCGGTATTTCTTTTTCCGTTATGTATCCGGATATGGAAACCTTGAAGATATGAGAAGAGCAGGGCTCATCGGGATGATCGGAATCGCGTTTGTGTATATCTTCGGGATGAAATTAAGGCCTCCTGGAAAAGACAAATAATATATAGTATCAACAACATTATCTTATCTGAGAAAAAACGAACAGGCGAGAACCGAAAAGATCACAGCAGCCACATCCGCTGTCAAACCCGCAGCCAGCGAATGGCGGATACGGCGAACCTGCACCGCGCCAAAATAAACAGCCATGACATAAAAGGTCGTTTCAGTGGACCCTTGGAGCGTGGAAACCAGATAGCCCGTATAGCTGTCGGGACCGATGGCCGGATCATTGATGATGGAAGCCAGGATGCCGTATGCGCCTGATCCGGAAAAGGGCCTCATCAACGCCATGGGAAGTGCTTCTGCCGGCAGGCCGAAACGGCCGGTAAAGCCGCCCAACGCACCCGCGACAGCCTTCATGGCGCCGCTGGCCCGAAGCATATCCACCGCCACCAAGATGGCCACCAAATATGGAATGATCCGAACAGCCACCCTGAATCCGTCCTTGGCACCCTCAACAAACACTTCATAAACGCGCACACGCCGCACCAGACCGAAACCTAAAAATCCAACCATGAGGGCCGGCAGTATCCACGGCGATACAAAACGCCCATAAACTACGGCAACGGGTATTAATGCCACCAGAACAGCAAGGGCCGAGAAGCTGACCCATAAAGGATATCCATCGGCAGCCTCTTCTTTTAACGGTATATCTTCTCTGTCTTTCGAATGCGTTTCCATAAAAGCATCGTCGGAAGCTACTTTCAGCGGTACGAATCTCTGGTATACTTTGGCAGCAATTACGGCAACGATGGAGGAACCGATGGTGGCAAACAAAGTGGTGGGCAAAATGGCCGCCGGATCTGATGAACCGGCCGCCGCACGAAGGGCGATCACGCCGCTGGGCAACAGGGTCACACTGGATGTGTTGATGGCCAGAAACAATGCCATGGCATTGGTGGCGGTACCGCGCTGGGGATTCAGCTTGTCCAGTTCCTGCATGGCCCGGATGCCGAACGGCGTCGCCGCATTGCCGAGCCCCAACATATTGGCGGAAAGGTTCAGAATCATAGCCCCCATCGCTGGATGATCCGCCGGCACATCGGGAAACAGCCTCACCATCAGCGGACGTATCAGTCGCGCCAAAATAGTGAGCATACCGCCGGCTTCAGCCACTTTCATCAATCCCAGAAACAAGGCCATCACCCCCACAAGACCGATAGCCAATTCCACGGAACCACCGGCTGATTTGATCATCGCAGCGGAGAGAATTGCCATGGGCGACAAAGAACCCTGAACCGGAACAGAGAAAATTTGCTGCCAGCCTGAAAAACAGAATGCACACAGCACCATCAGAATGAAGATGACGTTCATGGTGACGATTCCATATCATCATGGCAAGATCCTGGCAAGACGTTATCAAAGAACAACGCTCACCCTGCTATCGATTGAATATCAAAAGATCTGTTCATCCATGGTTAAATCTTGATTTTTGAAACAGTAGTGTATCATGAGAATGTATCATGACAATCGTTGTGGTGATGCAAATTTAACCGAACAAAATCTAAAGAGTATATAACCTGTTGATATAATTAATCAGTTTATTTTAATTTAGTGCGGGAAGAATTGGCATAATTTTTGATTGAATGATAGTGGATGAATAAAGTGCCGTATGAATCTGAATGGTGCGATTGGGGTGAGCCAAACAATGGCGTTCACCCCCGTATGGTCCCATACAAGACAAAAAGGAAAGCGATCATGGAAAATGAAATTCATATATGTAAAAATTGCGGGAAAGCCGCCAAGGATAGCGGGCATTTGTGTGATCCGGTGGAAATGAAAGAAACATTCATTTGTGAGCACTGCGGCCAAGCAAGCAAAGACCCCAGACATATCTGCAAGCCGAAACTGCAGCACATCAATTTTGTTTGCATCTCCTGCGGTCGTGTGGCAGAATTACCACGTGAGTTATGCAATCCAAGGGATATTGTGCTCATGGCAATGGATGAACCCCCGACGAAAATTATTTAAGATGCGGCAAACGTTCAAGTTCCTAAAATAGAATATATTTTCATCACGTTGTAGATATTGCGGAACATCAATTTATGCCCGGCCTTGACTGTAAATCGTGTTACTGTTTGGAGCTGCCGATGATGGAATACTCGGCGGCGCTGGATCTTCAGCACCGTCTTGTAAGCGCCAGACAGAGCCGTGTCATTGAAAACGATATTATTTTAATTCTGGAACACCCGCCTGTATATACCCTTGGAAGAAGGGGCGGCATAGAGAATCTGAAGGTATCGAGGGCTTTTCTAAAAAGATTGAATATCCCCGTCATTCAGGTAGAACGGGGGGGAGATATCACATTCCATGGCCCCGGCCAACTGGTGATTTATCCCATTGTCGATCTCGCCGAAGCCGGACTGAAAATCATCGACTATGTGACGGGTCTTGAAGAAATCATGATTCGTACTGTTTCAGATTGGGAGATATTTGCCGGGAGGAATTCCGTCAACAGGGGCATCTGGATGGCTGATAAAAAACTTGGGAGCGTCGGCATCTCTGTTAAACGGGGTGTCTCTTTTCACGGTTGCGCCCTGAACGTCAACTTGTCGTTGAAACCTTTTCATTGGATTCATCCATGCGGGCTTGTCGACGTCGGCGTCACCTCCATGGCCCAAGAGCTTTCCAGGAGCATCATCATGAAACCGGTGCGAGACGCGATGAAACATCATCTTGCATCTGTTTTCGGATTTAACCTGGTTAAAATTGAATATCCGGAGATGGTTCCTTTTTTAGAAAACTACATCGATAGGACCATCTTCATGACTTCATCGAGGGAGACATGATGCAGCGCGATGCACCAAAAGGACATGAGGCAAAACCCATCTGGCTCAAAAAGCGGTTTCCTTCCGACGTTATCCATGAAGAGGTCGTCGCACTGATCAACAACGCAAAAATTCATACCGTCTGTCAAAAAGCGCAATGTCCCAACATCTGGGAATGCTTTTCGCTAAAAACCGCCACATTTATGATTTTGGGCGATCGTTGCACGCGGGACTGCCGATTTTGCGCGGTTGCTCACGGCCCCCGACATCCACCGGATCCTGACGAACCGGCAAGGGTTGCCGAAACGGTTCAGCGCTTGAATTTGGATTACGTGGTAATTACGTCGGTCACCCGGGACGATCTTTCCGACGGCGGCGCCTTTTTCTTTGTCCGAACAATAAATGAGATCCATAAGAAAGTTCCCCAAGCGCTGATCGAGTTGCTCATTCCCGATCTTCAGGGGGATAGAGATGCTCTCAAGAGTATTGTCGATGCGCGACCGAAGGTTTTAAACCATAATATTGAGACCGTCCCGCGGCTTTATCCGGTTGTCCGGCCAAAAGCCGTCTACCGGCGATCTCTTGATCTTTTACAACAGGTTGCCGCTTTTGATTCGGAAATCGTCACAAAGTCCGGGTTAATGCTTGGCCTCGGAGAAAACTCCGGGGAGATTCTCAACACGCTAAAGGACCTGCGTAATGCGGGATGCCGGTTGCTGACATTGGGGCAGTATCTGCGACCCACCAAATCCCATCTACCGGTTCAGCGTTTTGTTTCTCCTCAGGAATTCAACAACTGGCGCAAAATTGCACTTGAAATGGGGTTTATCGAAGCAGCCTGCGACCCGTTTGTCCGGAGTTCGTATCATGCTAAAAAACTTTATCAGACGGTTGATTCGTTTTCAAACCAAACGAATTGAAATGCCATCCTTCCTTGACAACCGCGGCGTCGGCATTAGTTTTACCCAGATGTCGGGCCCAAGTTAAAGGAATGTCTAAGGCTTTGGAAGGATATCGGCTTTCGAGACCGATGTAAATCTTGAGAGGGGAGGTAAAATATCATGACGCTTGAACACAAAGATCTTAATCTTAATTTGGATGGAGAAGGATACCTGCTTAACTTTGAAGACTGGGATGAAAATATCGCCTGCACACTGGCGGACAAGGAGGGGGTTTCCCGAGAATGTCCGTTAACCCCGGAAAGAATGGAAATCCTTAAATTCATGAGGGAGTATTACAAAAAATTCGAAGCGTTTCCGATACTCCGTGCTGTCTGTAAGAATGTCAAGCAGGCAAAGGATTGCCACTACCAGCAATTCCCCGACCCGATTGTCGCATGGAAAATCGCCGGACTGCCCAAGCCTACCCCGGAGGTGCTTGCAAAAATCAAGCATAACATCTGATTGGGGTATTATTCATCCTAGAGACGTTTGCTCTGTATAATGGGCCCGATTTATTCGGGCCTTTTTTTTGAACACGCCTTTTTTTAATCTAATCTGTCTTCTTCATTTTGCCGGCAACTTTCGATGGTCCGATACCTATATATAAAACCACCCAATTGTTATGTAATCGTTTACATAACCTTCAAGACTATGGTTATACTTTTAAACTGGCCATATAAAATATATTTTTTATCTTTATGAAATTACTATAAATAATTTATTGTTTATGTTGATCATGCCGACTTTGCACGGAATTTGCTTATCACATGAATTATGGACAGACGCTTATTATTAGATTTGGGCGGCAGGCGCTCCGGAATTGATCGCCGCAGATATTCCTATACCGTGCACATTCCCGAACGCAGATACAGCCACGATCGGAGACACAATCCGGAGAGACGCGGCAAGCAGACAAAATACACTGCTTTAAGCAAGACGGATGCGGGAAGGGATATTGCCGCTTATTGAAACTTTGTAGCTCCGGCAGCGAAGCCACTTGTCCGTTACAATCCCAGGGCCTCTTTTATTTCCTTTTCCTTGAACCCCACGATAACCTTATCGCCGATGATAATGGTCGGAAAAGAGCATTTCGGATTGAATTTCTTCACGTCCTCCAGTATGGCCCGGCGTTCCTCTCCTTCCAAGAGATCAACATCGACAAACTCATACATGACGGTACACTCACTCAAAAGTTTCTTGGTCGATTTACAATGGCTGCAAGTGCTCAAAGAATACACCTTGATCGGTTTTTTAGACATGTCAATATCCTTTATATTTATTATAGAATATTTTATTTATCTCATAGCTAGTGAGATTTTACAACAATCTCTTCATCTGAAAAAAAATCTTCAATTAATTTAAACAGTAACAGTCTATAATACATAATAAGATATATTTTTATCTTGACAAGAAACCATGAGCCCTTTTAATATTATCAGTAATCATTATCAATAACGGTCAACACTCGACAATCTTTTTAAGCAGTCTTTTTGCAAAGGAGGTCTAATGGAAAAAAAGGAAATATTATCAAAGAAAAAAGAGATCAACCCAAAGGATGTCACCATCTGTGACGCCACGATACAAATGCTGAAAAAAGCAAAAAGAGACGGCGTTGAGATAGCCTTTGACAGAGCCGCTAACATGAAAGCTTGCCCTATTGGTGCGGATTCAGCATGCTGTAAGCACTGCTCCATGGGCCCCTGCCGGCTCAATGCCAAGGATCCTTACGGGAAAGTCGGTGTTTGCGGCGCAACCATTGACACCATCATGGCTCGAAATTTTGCCCGCATGGTGGCTTCCGGAAGTGCGGCCCATACCGATCATGGAATGAGCATGCTCGATCTTTTCCGAGAGGTCGTAAAAGGGAATATCAAAGAGTATGCCATCAAGGACACGATAAAACTTGAAGAAGTCGCGTCGTCCATCGGGATTGAAACCGAAGGGCGTGAAGTGAATGATATCGCCATGGATCTGTATAAAGAGCTCGAGCGAACCTATACGCAGGTTGATGGAGAAATCCCCTTTGCAAAGCGCGTTCCGGAAAAGACATTGGAAACCTGGCGAAAGTTGGACATTGTCCCCAGGGGCGCCATGCGCGAAATCATGGAGCTGATGCACCGAACCCATATGGGCGTGGATCAGCATTACGAGAACATTACCAAACAGTGCAGTCGAGCCGCCCTTGCCGACGGATGGGGTGGATCGATGGTGGCAACGGAAATATCCGATATTCTTTTCGGGACCCCTTCTCCGGTCAGTATTGAAGTGAATATGGGAGTTCTAAAAGAAGACCATGTCAATATCATCGTACACGGTCACGAACCGAACCTTTTTGAATCCATATTGGTATCCGTGAATGAACCGACACTCGTCGAAGCTGCTAAAAAAGCCGGCGCTGTGGGCATAAACCTGGTTGGAATGTGCTGCTCAGGGGCAGAAATGCTGGTACGACACGGCATCCCCCATGCCGGCAACTTCATGTCAACGGAAGCGATTTTGGTTACTAACGCCGTGGACGCAATGGCCGTGGATGTTCAGTGTATCAAGCAGGGATTGGCCAAAGTTGCCGAATGCTACGGAACCCATCTCATCACCACAAACCCGAGATGTCATATCGAGGGTGCACAGCACATTGAATTCGATGAACACCACCCGAGTGCCTGCACCGATGAAATCGTTATAAAGGCCATCTCCCGGTTCAAAAACAGAACAGGGGAAATAGAAATTCCGAGAATTAAGAATATCGGTGTTCATGGATTCTCTCACGAGTACATTAACTATATGCTCGGCGGGACCTTCCGGGGATCCTATACGCCGCTTAACGACAATATCATCAACGGTCGTATCCGAGGGGTTGCCGGCGTTGTCGGATGCACCAATCCCAGGGTTAAACAGGACTGGGTTCACGTAGAGCTGGTTAAAGAACTCATAAAAAAAGATGTCTTGGTCCTTCAGACCGGATGTTCCCAGATTGCCCTTGCCAAGGCAGGATTGACAACCCCTGAAGCGGCAATATTCGCAGGACCCGGATTACAGGAAGTCTGTGAAACCGTCGGGATGCCGCCGGTTCTGGGTGTTGGTTCTTGCGTGGACAACAGCCGGATTCTTATTGCAGCTTCCGCCATGGTTAAAGAAGGCGGTCTGGGACACAGCATCGCTGACCTTCCTGCTGCGGGCGCCGCTCCTGAATGGATGAGCGAAAAAGCCATAAGTATTGGGCAGTATTTTGTCGCCTCAGGTGTATATACTGTTTTTGGGGTAACATTTCCCATTGTTGAAGAGACCAAGTTTCATAAACTGCTGTTTGATGGGCTGGAGAAACAGGGTCTTGGGAAATGGGGTTTCACCGTCGATCCCTATGAAATGGCAGCAATGATGATTGCGCATATCGATAAAAAGCGAAAAGAACTCGGCATCGATAAAGCCAGAGAAAGGGTTTTGATGGATATGGCGGATCGCCGGGAGATGCAGGCTTAACCCCATGATATATCGGTAACCTCATCAAATAAGAAGGGCTCCCTTTGGGAGCCCTTCTTATTTGAATTGATGATTTATGATTGTTGATGGATCTACCTCCAGTCTCCAATCACAAAGCATCCGCTTCATTTCATATTTCGAATTGTTGATCGAAAAAAGGGCTTCGATCAAGCACTAATTATAACCTACGCTTGGAAAGTATGAGGATGGTCGCTCAAAAACCGGTACAGGGTGGCCCGGCCCACACCCAGGCTTCTTGCAGCCTTTGCTTTGTTCCCACCGGATTTTTCCAATGCGGCTTTAACCATCGCTTCATTCAGTTTTCTTGAAGCGCCGCGGGGAGAACAAAAGATGCTCTGGTCCTTGAGTTCCATGGGAAGATCTTTGGGAAAAATCGTATCACCGTTGCAGCTCACAATGGCAAACTGTATGGCATTTTGCAGTTCCCGAACATTGCCCGGCCAGTGATACTCCATCATTAAGGAAACGGCTTCTCTAGAAATTTTTGGGGGTATATTGTCATGCATCTCTCCGGCTTCCACTAAAAAATGATCCACGAGCAACGGAATATCGTTTCTTCGCTCACGAAGCGGTGGAAGATGGATGGGGATGACATTGAGCCTATAAAACAAATCTTTTCGAAAAGTGCCCTGCTGGATCTCCTTTTTAAGATCTTTGTTGGTGGCACTGATCACCCGGACATTCACGCGAATGGTCTTTTCTCCCCCAACTTTTTCAAACATGCCGCCTTGTAAAAACCGCAAAAGCTTAACCTGCATTTGCTTTGAAATCTCAGCGATTTCGTCAAGGAAGATGGTCCCATTGTCCGCCAGTTCAAAACGGCCCTTTTTATCCCGGACAGCGCCTGAAAAGGCGCCTTTGACATGACCGAACAGTTCGCTTTCGATGAGGCTTTCCGGAAGCGCCCCGCAGTTGATGGGAACAAAGGGAGCTCCGCTTCTGTGACTTTCATTATGAATGGCTTCGGCGACCAATTCCTTGCCGGTACCGGTTTCCCCGGATATGTGGACCGGATAATCATAACCGGCGACATCCTGGATTTGCCGGAAAACCGTCATCATTTTGGCGTCCTTGCCGACAATGCCCGAAAAACTGGCCAGTTCACGGGCTTTCATAGACAGGTTTAATATTTCGGTAACGTCTGCCAGCGATGCCAACACACCGAAATCCCGGCCTTTGCTGTCTTTCATCATCGTGACGGACATTTCAATGCGACGGGCTTCACCGCTTTTGGTGATAATATTGTTTAAATACTCTTTTTTACCTGTAAATGGCGTCGCATGGTCGGCAAAAGAACACTGTCCGCCGCAAAAAGGTTCCCCAAAAACCTGATGACAGTCCTTTCCCAGAACTTCCTCTCTGTTGTATCCGGTGATCCTTTCCGCCTCATGATTAAAATAAAAGATGCGGCGGTCCAAATCATGGGCGATGATGCCGATCTTGAGGTTGTCGAGAACACGCTCCAGGTTTTTCTTGTCGGCAATTATATTTGACAGCATATCTTCGGGCATAATGGGTCTACATAAGATATCAGTACTTTTTTGTCAAACATGAATCTTAAATGATACTTAATGCTACAGATCATCGATGTGCATATCGGATCTGATCCCGAACCGTGTCAGTGCAAAGTCATATTTTACAGGATCATCCGGTTCAATTTGTTTGAAACCGGAAGTAATTTCAAGGGCGGTCCGCATATTCGCCTGCCGGTTTTTGGTAAACCCCAGTTTCAAACCGATCTTATGCATATGGGTGTCCAAAGGAATGATCAGCTTTGAAAGGGCAACCCCGCGCCATCCCCCCGGATCGACATTGTCTTTTCGGACCATCCACCTTAAAAATAGATTCATCCGCTTACAGGCACTCCCTCTTTGAGGCAAAGCAATAAGATGGCCTGGCGCGCAATCCTTGCCGGCAAGTGCATCTGAAAAAAAATTGAGGGCAGGTATGACGGTCCCGTCATCATCAGAAATTGCCCGAAGGAAACAATTGTTCAATGAACCGTATTGATCAAGTACGTTTCTGACGCCCTGCAGCAATGCTGCCAAATGATCCCCCCGGGCAAACCGGTGTGTAAAATCCTTAAAGGTTTTACGCATGGATGTATGCGTTGCATCCTTGAGAAACAGATAGGGAGACGGTGTCATCTTGTTTAGAACATATGTCACGCTTTTAAGGATTTGTACGACCCTTCCGTATGCCAGTGAAGACGCAATCAGTCCGGCAACCTCACGGTCTTTGATATCATCATATAGATATAAAAATTCCACAGGGTCCGGATGGACATATTGATCTCTATTATACCGCTGATACAAATTTTCCAGTTTACGTTTTATATTTTTTGAGAGCATTTTTATTCGGGCTTGTCAAAGACAGACTTTTTCATATATATATCGAATCGAGGCAAGCTCCGATTCGACGTTATTCGTTATCGGTTAATTGAATTTAATGTTATAAGGAATTTTGATGAACGACGAAATAAATAACATACATTCTCTTTTTTTTGAAGAAAAAGAAATCATACTGGTGGGCACCGCACACGTGTCCAGGGAGAGCGCTCGGCTGGTCGGCGATGTCATCGAAACAGAAAACCCGGATACGGTCTGTGTTGAATTGTGTGAGGCCAGGTATCAGTCGATTCGCCAGAAAGAAAAATGGCTGGATACGGACATTATCAAAGTGATTAAAGACAAAAAATCCTTTTTGCTTTTATCCAATCTCCTTCTGGCATCCTTTCAAAAACGAATCGCAGACAAATTCGATGTTGTGCCCGGCGCTGAGATGATCAAAGCCATCGACGCCGGAGAAGCCATCGGCGCCCGCATACATCTTGCCGACAGAAACATTCGCATCACTCTGGCCAAGACATGGCGTGCCATGGGATTGTGGGGTAAAATCAAACTTTTGTTTCACCTGCTTTTGTCCTTGGGTGAAATCGGGGAAATTACCGAAAAAGACATTGAAAAGATGCAACAACAAGACGTGCTTGAAACGCTTCTTGCCGATGTGGGGAAATCGCTGCCTGTTTTAAAAGAGATCCTGATCGATGAAAGGGATCAATACCTGACCCATAAAATTCGAACCGCACCCGGCGATAAAATTGTGGCGGTTGTGGGGGCCGGTCATGTCCCCGGCATCAAAAAGTACTGGCATGCCGAGATCGACGTAGATCGTTTGAACCAAATTCCGCCTAAAGGAAAACTATCCGGCCTGTTAAAATGGATCATCCCTTTGGGCATCTTTATCCTCTTTGTATGGGGCTTCTATCGCGGCGGTACTCATGTCGGCACCGATATGATTACTTGGTGGATCTTGGCAAATGGCATTTTGGCAGGCCTTGGCGCTGCCATTGCTCTGGCTCATCCATTGACGATTCTGTCTTCAATTTTGGCCGCTCCGCTGACTTCATTGAATCCCATGATAGCGGCGGGTTGGGTTTCAGGGCTTGTAGAGGCCTTTTCACGAAAGCCAAAGGTCAGAGATTTTGAAAATCTTCCCAATGACATTCTTTCCATAAAGGGTTTCTGGAAAAACAAGATTACACGTATTCTTTTGGTGGTGGTTTTCACGAACCTGGGCAGTTCCATCGGCACTTTGGTCGCTATTCCGCTCATGGTAAAAGTTTTGTAATCCCGGGAAGACAGTCATGAAAAAAAATGTTCGTATCGGCGCAATGATATCCGGCAGCGGGACAAACCTCCAGGCCATTATGAATGCCTGCGAATCCGGGAAGATACGCGGCAGCATCGTATTCATCGGCTCGGACAATCCCCATGCCGCCGGTCTTAAAAGAGGCGAAAGCAAAAATATCCCGACCTTTGTTGTTGATTACCCATCGATTATCCGAAAATTTAAAAAAGCGCCGCAACAAGCCATCCCGCCCGATGATTTTGATCTTGATGAAATTCTTTCAAAGCAAACGCTATTTCCGGCGGATGCCGATGACAAGAATGTAAAAGCCTTTTTTATCCCCAGGGCGATTGCCGAAGCGACAATCCTTGACAACATGAAAAACTATTCGTTTGACCTTCTAGTTCTGGCCGGTTTTATGCGAAATCTAACACCCTATTTTATCGATAGGGTGAATCGGGTGACCGGCCATCCCAGAATAATGAATATTCACCCGGCGCTGCTTCCGGCGTTTCCCGGTAATGACGGATATGGAGATACGTTTCGTTATGGCAGCAAGGTCGGGGGGTGTACGGTGCATTTTGTCGATTACGGCGAGGATACCGGTCCGATTATCGGTCAAAAAGCCTATACCATTTCAGAAGAGGACACGATAGAATCGGTCAGGGAGAAAGGGTTGAAACTAGAATGGTCCCTTTATCCGGAATGCGTCAAACTGTTTGCCGAAGGCCGCCTCAAAACCGTTCGGAAGTCATATGTGTTAAAAAACGGCAAAAAAATGCACAGGACCGTGGTGAAGATATTGCCTTTGCCTAAAGGATAGTTTGTCATCCGTGAAAAAAGAATTTGCCAAGCTGTTTATCCTGGCGCTGATGCTTTTGGGGCTGCCGCTTTTGGGTGTTGTTTTGGCGGGTTTTCCGGTGCAAAGATATCTGGAGTTCCCGCCCCACAGCCGCTATGTTCTTCATGCCGCGTTCTCATGGAATGTCTTTACGGGATATGCCGTTTTCATCCTTTCTTTTGCTGTCCCCCTTATCTTCATGGGATTTAAATTCCACCGTCGAATTAGGACCAAACCACTGCCGTTGCATTCATTTCCCTGGTGGGGCCGGCTCGGCGTTTTCACCGGTATTGCGACTTGGATCTTGGCATGGACACGATTTTCCTGGTTTATCCAATTTCAACCCCATACCTTTACAATGCTGTGGCTTTCTTATATCCTGGTAATCAATGCCTTTTGCCAAAGACGAACCGGCCGCTGCATGATAACCGGCCATCCCCGTTTATTTCTGCTGCTTTTTCCCATGAGTGCCGGGTTCTGGTGGTTTTTTGAATACCTGAATCGGTTCGTTCAGAACTGGCATTACACGGGGGTTCATTTTGACTCCTGGGAGTATCTTTGGCATGCCACCCTTTCCTTTTCAACCGTATTGCCGGCGGTTCTGGGAACCCGTGACATGATGAACACTTTTTCATGGATTCGACCGGCATTTGATAACCTTAACCCCTTTAAATGCCTTCATGCCAAATTCTGGGCTGTTTCGGCACTTGTCATATCCGGCATCAGCCTCGCCGGCATCGGCGTATGGCCAAATTACCTTTTCTCTTTGCTGTGGATTTCACCGTTGATCATTATCATTTCCCTTCAGACCCTGATGGGGGAAAAGCATATTCTTTCGGAAATGGCCGCCGGCCATTGGAGCCCGGTCATATCATCCGCCGCGGCCGCTCTTTTTTGCGGCTTTTTCTGGGAAATGTGGAACTATTACAGCCTGGCCCGGTGGGAATACAGCATTCCGTTTGTGAACCGTTTTAAACTATTTGAAATGCCGATTCTGGGATACGCGGGATACTTGCCGTTTGGGATGGAATGCGCTGTCATTGAAGATTTGGTGAAACATTGGATTAAGAATTGATACTCCTTTCGGTTCCTGGCCTTAAGGCAGAAATATCCATTGTAACAGTGAAACCGGATCTAATCAGATGGTCCCCTTTTGGCTGCCCGGCATATCCTCGTCAATAAAGTGACACACCCGCTTTTTAATTCGCCGACTTCATGCTGAATCGTAACGTCGATCCCTTCGAATCAATACCCCTTGGCATCTGCCAATTTATACAACTATTGTAACCATATATACGGCTAACCGCATACGCTTTCAATTCATTGGGGACGGCGGTGTCCGGCAATAATGGGACATCGGAAAATTAAAATGTTTTTGGCATGATTCCTGCTGTTTATAATTGCAATGTTCTTTTAACGCATTTGTAACCATTCATCCAAACGCGTAATTTATCGTTTTTGGCGATCAATTTTTATTAATGATTTCAGCGTCAGCGGCCGATATTCATACTGATAAACGTTCTTTCAATGTCCAGTCGAATGACAGAATTTAATGACTTCAAGCACCCGTTAACTTTGCCGGGTTGTCGAAATAAACAGCATCTGCATGAAAAGGAATACGTAATGAAGGCCAACATCCTGATCCTAGACGATGATCAAAATATCCGTGTGTTTCTCGGCCGTCTTCTCGAAAAAAAAGGATTTACATTTTCAGAAGCAGCCAGCGCAGAAGAAGCCCGCGAATTGGTGAAAAAGCAACCATTTGAGCTTGTGCTCTGCGATATAAACTTGCCTGGAGAATCGGGTTTGGACTTTGCCCGTTTTGCGCTATCCGAGTATTTGCATTTGGCGGCGATCATGATCACCGGGCAGGACGATCCAGAATCCACGAAAAACGCCATAGATATCGGCGCCTTTGATTATATCACCAAGCCGTTTGAACAACAAAGAATCCTTTTCAGCGTGGCCAATGCATTGAAGAGACGGGAACTCAGCCTCGCCAATCATGCTTATCGTGAAGAGCTTGAAAAGATGGTTTCAAAGCGAACCGTAAAGCTGCAAGAAATCAATACAAAACTTCGAAATGAAGTATCGGAACGGATCAATTCCCAGAAGGTGCTCCAGAAGAGCGAACAGAAATACCGATTGCTGATCAACAGTATTCCGGGATTCGTCTATAAGGGATATAAAGACTGGTCCGTGGATTTTATCAATAATAAATTTGGCGAGCTTACCGGGTATGATAAAGAATTATTTGATGATCGAACATTGAAATGGTCCGGCATCATCTCTAACGAGGACCGTGAAAATGCCACTCAAGTTGTCAAACGCGCATTGAAAAAAGATAACGCCTATGTCAGAGAATTTAAAATCAAGACCAAGGCCGGGAAAATCTTATTTTTACAGGATAGAGGACAGGTTGTCCACAACGAAAACAATAAGATAGAATATTTCTCCGGTATATTTTTCGATATCACCGAGCAAAAGTTGGCACAAGAGCGGATTCGACAGCAGGAGCACTATTATCGTTCTATCCTCAAAAATATGCACGATAACATTTTAGTTGTCGATAAAAACTACCAGGTTACGGATGTAAACGACACATTTTTAAGCGTCCATAATCTTTCTCGCAAAGAGACACTCGGCCGAAAATGCTATGATGTAATACACGGATATGACGAACCATGCCATCGATATGGAACGGATTGCAAATTGAAGGAGGTATTCAAAACCGGCGAACCACGCCAGCGTCTTCATAAATTTTCCCTTAAAGACGGATCAAGCCTCTGGATGGACATCAATGTTTCACCTTTGAAAGATGAAAAAAACAAGGTGACGCACATTATCGAATCGGCCCGGGATGTCACCGAGCAGAAAAAGATAGAGGAAGCCCTGTGGCAATCCGAGGAGAAGTATCGGCTGCTGGTGAACAACGCAGGGGATGCCATCTTAATTGCCCAGGATGAAAAAATTAAATTTTCAAACCCCAAAACCCAAGAAATCACCGGCTATTCTTTCGAAGAACAGGTCAAAGTTCCAATGGCTGATTTTGTTCATCCCGAAGACAGGGATTTGGTGCTTGAAGCCTATACAAGAAGACTAAAAGGACATAACCCCTTCGACATGTTTCCTTTCAGAATCATACATAAATCCGGCAAAGAGTTTTGGGTGCAGGTAAACGCCACCTCGATAACTTGGGAGGGAAGACCAGCCGCCTTAACTTTTCTTCGGGACATTTCGGAACTCAAACAGGCTGAAGAAGAAAAAAAGAGAATCGAAGCCCAATTGCTGCAATCCGAAAAAATGGCATCCATCGGTCAACTCGCCGCCGGCGTGGCCCATGAAATCAACAATCCTACCGGATTTGTGAGCAGCAACCTCAAAACCTTGTTTGATTATATAAAAGACATCAGTAACTTATCCAAAGAATATCGAAAATTGGTCGCAAAACTGAAGCAAGGTTCAGACAACGCCGGCGTTTTCGGCATCTCTGATCAGCTAAAGCATATCGCGGCGCTGGAAGAAGAAGCCGATATGGATTTTGTGCTGAAAGACATCATTGAATTGATAGAAGAGAGCAAGGGAGGGATCGAAAGGATCAAGAAAATCGTGCGGGATCTCAAGGACTTTGCCCATCCCGGAGAAGACAAGCCGAAATTTGCGAATATCAATGAAAACATGGATTCCACCGTGAACGTTGTCTGGAACGAACTTAAATATAAGGCCGCTGTTGCCAAAGATTACGGCGATCTGCCCCAAGTGCAATGCTACCCCCAACTTCTCAATCAGGTATTTATGAATCTTCTGGTCAATGCCGCCCAATCCATAAAAGAGCACGGAGAGATCAAAATCAAGACCCAGGCCAATAACGGATATGTGGAAATCAAGGTCAGTGATACGGGTTCCGGAATCCCTGAAAAAAACCTTCCGAAAATATTCGATCCCTTTTTCACAACCAAAGAGGTCGGCAAGGGAACCGGGTTGGGGTTGAATGTTGCGTATAACATTATCGAAAAACATCATGGGAAAATTGACGTAACAAGCACTGTGGGCAAAGGAACGACGTTTACTGTCAGAATACCCGTAGCCGGCGTTCAATCACAAACATCAAATGACAAAAGGCTCCATGAGTAATCAAACATTACTGATTGTAGATGATGAACCCAATGTGATCAGAAGCCTGACTAGACAACTCCGGCAAGACGGTTACACCATCTATTCAGCGAATTCCGGCGAAAACGGGCTTCGGATGTTAAACGGAAAAGATATCGGCGTGGTCCTGTCTGATCTGAAGATGCCGGAGATGGACGGGATTACGTTCCTGAATTCGGTCAAACATCAAAAACCGGATGCCGTCTGTATGCTTCTGACAGGCAACGGAAGCCTTCACAGTGCCATGGATGCCGTCAACCGGTTGCAGATTTTCGGATATTTGACCAAGCCGTGGTCTGTTCAACAGCTAAAAACAACCATTGCCAGAGCCTTTAAACAGTATAACCTCATTGAAGAAAACCAGCGGCTGCAGGAATTGACCCAAGCACAAAACCAACAGTTAAGCCTTGTCAATGAAAATCTTGAGATGCTGGTCCAAAAGCGCACATTCCAGCTTGAAGAGGCGGTCCGTGAAGGGGTTGTCATGCTGGCCATGGCCGCAGAGGCCAAGGATGATGATACCGGAGGACATATTCGAAGGATTCAAGAGCTTACTCGTGATGTGTGTATAAAATTGCGCCTGTCTCCGGAAGAATCCGAGCGGATCAGTTTTTTCAGTATGATGCATGATGTGGGTAAAATACACATCCCCGATCATATTTTACGAAAATCCGCCCCATTGACCAAGAAAGAATGGGAAGTCATGCGCGCCCATTGCATTGCCGGCGAAAAAATCCTGGGTAAAAAACCCTTTTACAAAACCGCCCGTGAAATCGCCCGAAGTCATCATGAGCGCTGGGATGGAAACGGATACCCGGACGAATTAAAGGGTCAATCGATTCCGTTGGCCGCGAGGATCGTGACCGTTGTCGACGTTTTTGATGCATTAACCCATGAACGGCCCTATAAGCCTCCGTGGTCTGTGGATGCGGCCCTTGAAGAAATGACAAGGCTTTCCGGAAAGATATTTGACCCGGAGATTTTAAACACATTTATGCGCTTGCGCTTAAAAACCAAAAATCTAAACAATGGAGATTCTGATGCCGCTCAAATATAAACATACGATTATGACGGTGGACGATGAAGCCGACATTATAAAAGCATTGCAACGACTCTTTCGCAAAGAGAATTACCGGATCCTATCGGCATCGAGCGCTCCCGAAGGCCTTGATTTGCTGAAAAGTTCCGAGAAACCGGTCAGTCTGATTATCTCCGACCAGCGCATGCCGGAAATGAGCGGCAGTCAATTTTTGGAACAAACCAGAAAAATCTTTCCAAACGCGATCCGGTTTCTCTTAACCGGCTATTCCGACATGGACGCCGTGGTCGATGCCATCAACAACGGCGGTATTCACCGGTATCTTTCAAAACCCTGGAATGATGAAGATCTCAAAATTCAGGTTCGTCAGTCTCTGGAACATTATGAATTGGCGATGGAAAATAAACGCCTTGAGGGAAGCCTTTTTAGTACGGTAAAATTATTATCTTCATTAATAGAAACCTTAAACCCCATGCTGGGCACCTATATGAAACAGGTGGGAAGTCTGTCAAGAACGGTTGCAGAAGATTACGAGCTTCCTAAAGAAGAACTGGATCAAATTGAAATAGCGGGAATGATACATGATATAGGCCTATTGGGAGTCCCTGAGCATATTATTCTAAAAGATAAAGAAGAAATGACGCAAAAAGAATTCATGGTGTTCAGCCAGCATCCTACCATCGGCAAGATGTGTTTGGAGGCCGTGGAATATCTGGACCAGGCGAGCCTGATCGTCCTTCACCACCATGAATACTATGATGGCACCGGCTTCCCGCATAATTTGAGAAGAGAGGAAATCCCTTTAGGATCACGCATTATCGGTGCGGTGGCGGATTATAGTAAAATAATCTATACATGGCCGAAAAATGTGGATGAAATCGCCAAAAGAGCCCGGAATTATCTGGGCCCGGCGGCCAATAATATTGACATTGATGATCCCGAAAAGATGCTCACGGGAATCGCCAAGAAGATCATTTTGCTCAGCGCCGAACAGAAATACGACGTTCAAGTCGTTTCGACCCTGATGAAGAAGCTGGGAGAAAAAGAAAGAGAAGAATCTAAAAAGCGGCTGAAAATTTTATCAATATCTGTTGAAGAGTTGAAAGAAGGGATGGTTCTGGCAAAAAATCTTCGATCCAAAGATGGCAGAATTTTGCTTCAAAAAGACGCAAAGATCAAAGAATCTTCTATTGAGACCATTCAAACTCTCGTGGAAAGTGAGGTCGTAGAGAATGAAATCTTCATAATACTGACATCAGAAGAAGTGGATGCGCTAAGGCAAAAGAAAATTGAGGCGATGAGAAATCGGAAAAAAATTCTATTGATCCCGTTGGAAGAGCTGAATGAAGGGATGCTTCTGGCAAAGAACCTTCGATCCAAGGACGGTAGAATTTTGGTTCCCAAAGGCAAGGTGCTCAAAGAATCCGCTATCAAGACGATACAGCAGCTTGGAGAACGTGGAATTATTCAGGATAAGATTCACGTAACGGTATAATTTTGAGGCATATGTATGTCATGAATTCAACAACAATTTTAAAAAAGCTCGATAGAATTGAAGATCTGCCCACATTACCCGTTATCGCCATGGAAGTGAACAACATGTTGCTCGATTATGATACCACCATCAACAAATTGAGCGGCACCATAGAAAAAGACCAGGCTATGGTCTCAAAAATATTGAAACTGGTCAATTCGGCATTCTTCGGACTCAGAGGCAAGATCAGCAATATTCCGCACGCCATTGTGGTTCTGGGTTTCAATACCATCAGAAATGCGGTGGTTTCGATTTCGATTATCAATGCGTTTTCCCTCAAAGAACATTTGGACGGATTTGATATTACGGACTTTTGGAAACATTCCCTTGCTGTAGCCGTAACCAGTAAGTTTCTTGCTGAAAAAACAGGCATTCATTCGGCAGACGACTGTTTTGTTGCCGGACTGTTGCATGATATGGGAAAGATAGTGCTGTTGCAGCACTTTAAAGATCTTTTTCAAAAAGTGTGGCTGACGGTCAAAGGAAACGGCCTGTCATTTTATGAGGCTGAAAAAAGCGAGATTCAGATCGACCATGCCCGGATTGGTGGGTATTTGGCACGGAAATGGCAATTGCCCGCGGCGCTGGTTGATGCTATCCGATATCATCACAATGTAAAATCAAACGTCAATGATCAACAGCTTTTGATGATCATTCACGCCGCCAACGTCATTGTCAACACCTATACGAAAGATCCTGAAAACGATTTGAAATTATCCGGGATTCTATCTGATGCGTTGAATGCTTCGGGGACCCCTCACAATACCATATCCGGCTGGTATCCGGATGTACTGCTGGAAATCGAGTCGGCCTGCAAATTTTTTCTTGAGGAGTCAAAGAAATGAATGATTTTCAGCATACGGTTTTATTTGTAGACGACGAGGAAAACATCCTCCACTCATTAAAGCGGCTGTTGCGCAAAGAAGAATACCGGATACTAACGGCCACTTGCGGGACCGACGGTCTTGAGATGCTGAAAGAACATGATGTTCATCTGGTGGTGACCGACCAAAGGATGCCGGGAATGAGCGGCACCGAGTTTTTGGCCAAAGTCAAAGAGAACTATCCGGAAGCGATCCGTATCGTTCTTTCAGGATACACCGAAGTGGATTCCATCACCGAATCCATCAACAAAGGTCATATTTATAAATTCATGCTAAAACCGTGGAACGATCAAAATGTAAAACTGGAGATCAAACAGGCTCTGGAACAGTACGACCTGATGCAGGTCAACAAAACGCTTCATGAAAAACTCATTGAAAAGAATGAAGAATTAAAAAAAATAAATGAAAATCTGGAGATGCTGGTCAAAGAAAGGACCAAGGATTTTGAGATTCAAAACCAGGCCCTCGAGTTGTCGCGAGCCATCCTTGAAGATCTACCCATACCGGTTATGGGAATCAGCAGTGAAATGATGATCGTATTGATCAATCGTAAGGTAGAAACGTTATCGTTAAATAATTATAACATAGAAATCGGCAAGAAACTGACCGATTTTTTCCCAAGCGATGTGGAAGAAAAAATAGCCGGCGTATTAACTGCAGACGCTTCCGATACTTTAACAGGATACCGGATTTCAAAAATAGCGTATGATTTAAATTTCATTCCCCTTTCCGGAAGATTTCGCGGCCAGGGGGTGGTCATGACCTTAAAACCCTCTTAACCCGTGAGATATCCCGGTTATAAGAAAAACGGAGCGAGTTGTTTTGGTTGAATTAAATGAGAAAGAAAAGAAAATGATCCTCAAGATTGTCTATTACGGACCTGCGCTGAGCGGCAAAACCACCAACCTGATGCAGCTTCACGACCAACTGAACCCGGAAAAGCGGGGCGAATTGATGAGTTTTGAGACCAAGGGGGACCGGACGCTCTTTTTTGATCTTCTTCCTGTGCTGGTGAAATCAGAAGAAGGTTTCATAATCAAAATCAAGCTATACACAGT
>JBAUWG010000505.1:0-23923 GCA_049583675.1 Desulfobacterales bacterium
GCGGACCGCAGATGACACAATCCTTTGATGAAGCTCAAAAATTAATGACGGAAATCGATAGCTTAAAAATTGTTCCGCTGAAACAACTTGAAAAAGGCGGACATTATCAATTACGAGCAAAGGCTGAACTCAGTAAAGTTACCCTCCCTTTTTATCTGCATTATGTCCTCTTTTTTGTATCCCTCTGGGATTTTGAGACCGATTTGTATACGGTAGATTTTATATATTAAAACAAACGGTTATAATGAACAACAGCAGATATAATAAGCCGGCGTCAATTCTTTCGAAAGAAGATAAGAAGCGACGAAAGCGCGAAATCATCATCAGTGTTGTCATCGTTGCGGTGGTGGCGCTCTTAACGTTTATCGAAAACAGAATCATCCATTTCGGCGCAGATATCCCGGTCTCCAATACCATCTTGATGTTTATTTTGATCAACATTAATCTGCTGCTGCTGATCTTGTTGATATTTCTTGTTTTCAGGAATTTGGTAAAACTGCTTTATGACAGAAAAAGAAAAGTTATGGGAACCAAGCTGCGCACAAGACTTGTCGTGGCCTTCATAGCCCTTTCGCTCCTGCCGACCATTGTTCTTTTTTTCTTTTCCATAAACTTTATCACAACGAGCATTGAATTTTGGTTTAAAGTTCCGGTTGAACAAGCCCTTGAGAATTCTTTGGATGTGGGACGAAGTGTCTATCGACATTCAGAGGAAAACAGCCATTTTTTCATGGAACGGATTTCGTATCAAATCACATCAAAGCATCTTCTGGATCCAAAAAACATTAAAGCGCTCTCTCGCTATATCGAAATCGTCCAGCGCGAATTTAACTTCAATGCCGTAGAAATCTATGCGGACAATGCAGCCCGCATTACATTTGCCCTTGCTTCAGAACTGGAAGATAAGCCATTGGACGTCATTTCCGCTGACAATCTGCAAAAAAAAATGCCGCCAAAAGGCGTCCGGACGATTTCTGAAAGAATACCCTCCGGTGAACTCGTTCGAATTATCGGGACAATCCCTTTTGGATCAACGTCCGCCAATGCCCGCGCCTTTATCGTGCTCGCTAAACTCATACCTCCGGATCTCGTAAAAAAGATGTCCTCTATTTCAAGGGGTGTTGAAGAATATCAGCAGATAAAGCTTCTTAAAAAACCGATCCAGGCAACCTATTACATCACGCTTTCAATTGTGGCTTTATTGGTGGTATTTTGTTCGGTATGGTTCGGCTTTTATTTGGCAAAAACGATTACAATCCCGATAAAAGTGCTTGCTGAAGGCATCCGCAGAGTCAAAGAAGGAGATTTGAGCGTCAATATCGCCATGGTGGCGGATGATGAAATCGGAAGTCTGGTGGATTCATTCAACAAAATGACACGGGATTTGCGGATTGGAAGAGATCAACTGGAGCTTTCCGCACGCTTGCTTGGAGAACAGAATGTCGAGATAGAAAAAAGAAGACAATACATGGAAATCGTTTTGAAGAACGTTTCTGCGGGCGTTATTACCCTTGATGCCGGTGGATTCATTTCCACCATAAACAAGTCGGCCGAAAAAATGCTGAATCTTAATCCGGAAAATATACTCCAGAAAAGCTATAAAACCCTTCTTTCCGGGCAGCTTTTGGAACTTTCCGAAGAAGTCATTAATAATCTTAGAACATCACGAAATAATGCCGCGGAATTGCCGTTGAAGCTGACTATAGACGGACGGCCGATGAGTTTTATCATGCATGTCAATGCGCTGAAAGATGATACCGGAAAACATATGGGCATGGTGATGGTATTTGATGACTTAACCGAGCTCGAGAAGGCTCAACGCATGGTTGCCTGGCGTGAAGTCGCGCGTCGAATTGCCCATGAAGTCAAAAATCCGTTAACTCCCATATCGCTGTCGGCCCAGCGCCTTAAGCGGAAATATTCGGAACAGGTTAAAGAACCTGTTTTTGATGAGTGCACCCAGACCATTACCGATCACGTCGAGCTGATTCGGAACCTTGTAGACGAATTTTCTGCCTTTGCAAGATTCCCCACTGCCGATCCAAAACCCTGCGAACTGCCGCCGATCATTGAAGAAACATTGGCGTTATATAAGGAAGGGAATCCTCAAATTCATTTTGACTTCCATGTAACCGAGGATATCCCTCCCCTTAAACTGGATCGGCAGCAGATAAAACAGGCCATGATCAATCTGGTGGATAATGCCATCGGGTCGATAAGGAATGAAGGCTGCATTGCTATCTCGTTAAGTTATGATCCGATTTTAAAGATTGTGAGGGTTGAAGTTGCCGATGACGGCGTGGGGATATCCGATGAAGGAAAAACGCGTCTTTTTGAGCCCTATTTTTCAACAAAAAAGGCCGGCATGGGACTGGGACTTACCATTGTCAGCACCATCATCGCCGATCATGACGGCATGATTCGTGTTCAGGATAACAAGCCCAAAGGCGCTAAATTTGTTATTGAACTGCCGGCGCAAAATAAAAATTCAGGCAACCAAGGAGTTTAAAATATGTACCCTTCCATTTTAATCGTAGATGATGAACCTTCCATTCTTCAGTCTTTAAGCGGACTCCTTTCAGATGAAGGTTTCGGTGTTATAACGGCCGCCACCGGATATGAGGCGTTAAAGATCATCGATGTCGAGTCCCCGGATCTCGTATTGCTCGATATTTGGATGCCGGGTATCGACGGTATTGAAACGCTGAAGGAAATAAAGAAAGTCAATCCCCATATACAGGTCATCATCATATCTGGGCACGGATCCATAGAAACCGCTGTAAAGGCCACAAAACTGGGTGCATTTGACCTGATCGAAAAACCGCTTTCAATTGATAAAATCATCGTGGCAATTAATAATGCATTGAATTTCAGGAGACTTGAAGAAGAAAATAAATATTTGCGTAAAAAAACATTGGAAAAGCACTCCATTACAGGTAACAGCCCCCCCATCCAAGAACTGAAAAAACAGATTGCCGTGGCCGCGCCGACGGAAGCGTGGATACTGATTACCGGAGAGAACGGCACGGGAAAAGAACTGATTGCACGCACCATACACCAACTCAGCTCGAGAGTAGATTATCCAATGGTTGAAATTCACTGTGCCTCCATTCCCGAAGAGATTATCGAAAGCGAACTGTTCGGACAGGAAAAGGGGGCGCTTCCGGGCGCAGGCGCCAAAAAGATAGGCAAATTCGAACTGGCGAATAAAGGCACGGTCTTTCTAGATGAAATCGGCGATATGAGTTTGAAGACCCAGTCGAAATTGCTTCGAATTTTACAGGAACAGAAATTCCAGAGGGTTGGCGGCAGCAGAACACTGCGTATTGATGTCCGCATCATTGCGTCCAGCAATAAGCTGCTCGAAAAGGAGATCGAAAATGGCACTTTCAGAGAAGATCTTTACTACAGGCTGAATGTCATACCCATTCAAGTCCCGCCGCTGCGACATCGTTTCGCGGACATGCCCAAGCTTATTGAGATATTTTTCAATGAATGCGCCAAACAAAATCGGAGTGAAAAAAAGGAGCTGACCCAAAATGCGCTGGATCTTCTCTTCAATTATTCATGGCCCGGGAATGTCCGGGAACTCAAAAACCTTGTGGAACGATTAGCGATTATGGTGGACAAGGATATTATCGACGTCAATGATCTTCCGTCGCCCTATAACCCGGCATCCCGAAATTCTCCGGCTTTGGTTGAAGATAAGCTTTTTTTAAGCGATTCCTTAAAGGACGCCAAAAAGAGTTTCGAAAGAGAATTTATCAAAAGAAAAATGATCCAGTATAATCATAATATTGCAAAAACTGCTCAAGCTATCGGGGTTAAACAAAGTTATCTGTATAAAAAGCTCAAAACCCTGGATCTTGCCGCTTATCAGAAGGCATCCGCTTAAGCGGATCATTACGGTGCCGAGAACCTGAGATAAAGTTATGGGATTGAGAATCATCGGCGGCGATTTGAAAGGTAAGAAACTTAAATCGATTCACGGAACGTTGATTCGGCCCACTGCCGATCGAATAAGAGAGGCGATATTTAATATACTTTCAAACAGCATTGCAAAGGCTTTGGTGCTGGATCTTTATGCAGGGACGGGCGCCTTGGGTGTCGAGGCGCTCAGCAGAGGAGCCAAACAGGCGCTGTTCGTGGATAACAGAAACGCATCCTTATTTGTTTTAAAACAAAACATTGCGTCATGCGGCCTTGGTGAAAAAGCCGGGATCGTTAAATGGAATATCAGGCAAAATTTAAATTGCATAAAATCAATCGGATATAAATTCGATCTTATTTTTTTGGATCCGCCGTACAACAAAAACCTGATTACGCCATCGCTGGTAAATCTTGACAAAAGTGATGCCGTGAAAAATAATGCTTGCATTGTGCTTGAACATTCTGTTGATGAATCCCTTCCGGAGGGTCTTCGTGAATTTCAACTTGCGGACCAGAGAAAATATGGGAAAACGCTTGTTTCATTCTTAAACTATGTGATATAAAAGCTCTTTTTAAATCGGCAGAAAATATAACCTGAATTTACAAGGGAAAGGACGGCAGATGCAAAAAATTGCCATATATCCGGGTTCCTTTGATCCGGTAACCAACGGTCATGTTGATATTGCGGAGAGAGGACTCAAGATTTTTGATAAAATCATCGTGGCCATATTACATAACCCTATAAAAAATTTTCTGTTTTCCGTTGAGGAGCGTAAAGAGATGCTCAAGTCGAGCTTTGATGCATATCCGGATATTGAAGTTGAAGCTTTTGATGGACTCCTCGTGGAATATGCATCAAAGAAAGGATCCATCGCCATACTTCGCGGGATGCGCGCAGTTTCCGATTTCGAATATGAATTTCAGCTGGCCCTGATGAATCGAAGTTTAAACAGAGAGATTCAGACGGTCTTTTTGATGACCGGTCTGAGGTGGATATTTACCAGTTCGTCCATCATTAAAGAGGCTGCGCAGTTCGGCGGTAATATCGAAACCATGGTGCCGCCCATTGTCAACCGGAAACTAAAAGAAAAGTTCGGTCATACTTCTTAAAGCAGACCTGTCAGACGGGATTTTCAAAAGGTCCTGAAGGGGCCATGCCGGAACCGGTTCCAATGCTTATATTTTTTTCGATGTGCACGGCCGGATGGATTTCATTTTGCGAGTTTTTCGCTTCACGATAGGGATCGCTCATTTGTATCTGCCCCCATTTAAAACCTATCGCGGCTTTCATTCGATCACATGCGCTTATAGAAAACGCGGCGCATAACATCCCAAAAATCAATACCGCAGTTTTTAAAACCTTGCCGTTCATGCGGATCTCCTTATTTGTTTCAGGAACAATAATGCAAAAATTGAACCAGAACGGTAAATAGAATATATAGTAATATTTTTAGAATGTTAGATTGAAGATATAGAGAGCGAGGATTAATCTTTTCTGACAAATTTTGTTAAATTCGGTTACAAAAATCGGCGGTTAGCCGTTTATCGACAAAAGTGGGTGCATGAGCAAAAACCGGCATTTTCAGGATGTTCTGACCGGTTATTGGATGGAATATAACGTTTTTTATTTTAAAATAAGATGTTACGAAGAATTCAGATGAGCCCTGCCTTGGCATATAAATCAAAAAAGTGGTGGGTCGGGCCATGGCCTTTCCCGATGGAAATGGCATGTTCGATGGCGCCGGTGATGTATGCCTTGGCAAGGGTGACCGCTTCAAAAAAAGGTTTACCCCGGGCGATATAGGCTGCAATGGCCGAAGAAAACGTGCAGCCGGTGCCGTGGGTATTTTTTGTGTCCACCCGGTGACTTTGAAGGGTATTGAATTCCATGCCGTCGTAAAGTATGTCGGTGGCTCGCTCTATTCCAAGATGGCCCCCTTTGACGACGACCTTTTTTGCGCCAAGTTTCAAGATGTCACGGGCCGCGGCTTTCATGTCTTCGATATTGTGAATGTTATGCCCGATCAGCGTTTGCGCTTCATAAATGTTGGGTGTTACGACTTGGGCCAAAGGGAAAAGATAACGGACCAAAGCATCCTGTGCGTCCGGTTTCAGCAGAGGAAAGCCGCTTTTGGATATCATTACCGGATCGAGAACAACTGCCGGTGGCTGCACGGACCTCAGGGCTTTTGCAATGGTCTGAATCAATTCAATACTGGAGACCATGCCGATTTTTACGGCATGGATTTCAATATCGTCAAAGAGACAAGTGATCTGATCGTGAACGATCTTGGGATCGATCTCTTGGATGCCGTACACTTTCTGAGTATTTTGGACGGTTACCGCCGTAACGGCACTCATGCCGAAAACACCGAGTGCTTGGAATGTTTTAAGATCCGCCTGAATGCCGGCACCGCCGGATGAATCCGAGCCCGCAATGGTAAGGGCGACTCGCATGGAATACCTCCTGATCCAATGTGATCGTTAAAGCCTGTAACTTTCAAGAAATTTAATAAAATCTTAAAGTTATATAATGAAAATAATTTATCAACGCGAGTTAAAAATTGCAAGCAAATACGAATCCGTGCCCATCCATGGATCATGCTACGTACGGAAACAAAATAAAAAAGGATCGGCTTATTTGACAAATACGGTTGCCCGTGATTACAATCAAATTGTCTGTCACTGGGGGAGCTGATGCAAATCGGCTGAGAGGAGGCGTGAAGCTTCGACCCCTGGAACCTGATCCGGATCATGCCGGCGTAGGGAAGCTGATACCATGGTACTGTTGATTTTCCTTCCTGTCATCCGGCATTTCGGTTTGACCCGATTCTATGTTTTATGCACGTATTCGAAAATCTTGACGATGCGAAATGCCTGACGATCCCAAAACTCATACCCAATCCGAGTTACGTTCAACCGCCCCGAGTATAACCTTGGAGCAAGTTTCCTTTTCCTATCCCGGCGCACAGATTTTTCATGCATTGAATTTTTTCGTAACAGGTGGTCAGTGGACTTGTCTTATCGGTCCCAGCGGCTGCGGAAAGTCGACGTTGCTCAGGTTGATTTCCGGAACCCTTCATAACAAGCTTTCCGGGGAAATTCGTCTTGGAGACGGCCACAGCCGTCGGGGACGGACCGCCTGGATGGCACAGAAAGATCTGTTGCTGCCCTGGTTGAATGTTGTAGATAATGTCTGTCTCGGGGCTCGGTTGCGGCATGAAATGTCCGATCAAAAACAAAAGAGAGCGATTTCGCTGCTTAAAGATGCGGGTCTGGGCGACTATGTCCATGCGTTTCCTTCGGCACTATCCGGCGGTATGCGTCAGCGTGTGGCGCTCTTGCGAACGCTTATGGAAGAGCGCTCAATCATTCTTATGGATGAACCGTTTTCAGCACTTGATGCACTCACCAGACTCAAACTTCAGGATCTGGCGGCGCAACTGGTCGGTGGCGCAACCGTGTTGATGGTGACCCATGATCCGCTCGAGGCGCTTCGTCTCGGACATAGCGTCCATGTGATGACCGGCAGACCCGCAAGACTGAGCGATCCTATAGTTCCACCGGGAAACCCGCCGCGCAAACCCGGCGACCCAGCCGTGATTTCCATGCAGGCGAAATTGATCGATCGACTGGAGCGCCGGGAGATACCATGAGCGTTATCCGTCCGATGGTCATTTTGTTCGGTTTGATTGCCATATGGCAAACCATTGTCATGGTATCGGGCGTACCTGCTTATATATTGCCCGGTCCGTTAAAAGTTGCCGAGGCTGCTGCGTCCCATGCAGGCCCTTTATTGGACCACGCCGTAACGACGGTGTTGGAAATTATTGCGGGATTGCTTATCGGGACATTCTGGGGCGCTTTAAATGCGCTTTTAATGATTGCGTTTCGCGTGCTAAAACGATGGCTGTTGCCGGTACTTGTCATCAGTCAAGCGATTCCGGTATTTGCATTGGCACCCCTTCTCGTTTTATGGCTCGGATACGGCATGAGTTCAAAGATTGCCATGGCTGTTTTGATTATTTTTTTTCCGGTGACGGCTGCGTTTTACGACGGGCTACGCAGTACCGAGCCTGAGTGGCTGGAGCTGGCACAGGTGATGAATGCCAAGCCCATGGCGGTTATTCGGCATATTCGGATTCCTGCGTCCCTTCCGGCTTTTGCCTCGGGTCTTCGCGTTGCAACCGCGGTCGCCCCCATCGGCGCTGTTGTGGGGGAATGGGTGGGGTCGAGCAAGGGCCTTGGGTTCTATATGCTTTATACCAATGCGCGCATGCAGATCGATGTCATGTTTGCGGCACTTGCTGTTTTATGTATCGTTGCGCTGACACTTTATTTTATCGTGGACAAGGTGATGACAAAGCTTGTTTTTTGGCAAAAAGAAGAAAATAAAGAGGAGAAAAGCAACCGATGAAACTGAAACATCTTATGGTTTTTTTCATCGCGGCGGCATTTTGGGCCGGCGTCGCAAGTCCTGTTGTTGCATCGGAAAAAATAACGGTGGTACTTGACTGGTTCATCAATCCGGACCATGGGCCGCTCATTATCGCTTCTGAAAAAGGATTTTTCAGCCGGCGCGGGCTGGATGTCAGCTTCCAAGTTCCTTCAAATCCGAACGATCCCCCCAAACTTGTTGCCGCGAAAAAGGCCGATATTGCGGTTTCCTATCAACCCCAGCATTATCTTTATGTGGATCAAGGATTGCCACTGGTTCGAATTGCGACCCTCGTTGCCACCCCTTTGAATACGCTGGTCGTATTGGCTGACAGCGGCATCAATAATCTTGCTCAACTGAGGGGTAAAACCGTGGGGTATTCGATCGGCGGATTTGAGACCGTTATTCTAAAGGTCATGCTTGAAAGCCGGGGCTTGTTTCTGGATGACATAAAGCTGGTCAATGTCAATTTTTCGTTGCTGCCGTCTCTTTATTCCAAGAATACAGATGCGGTTATCGGCGCTTTTCGAAATTTTGAATTGAATCAAATGGACATTGATAAACGTCCGGGTCGTGCTTTCTTTGTGGAGGAATACGGTATTCCTTCCTATGACGAACTCATACTGGTTGCCCATCGCGATGCCATCAATAACGTCAAACTCAGAAAGTTCGTTGATGCGGTGGAAGAGGGTGTTCAATATCTGGTCAACCATCCCAAGCGCAGCTGGCAACTTTTTGTTCGGGGAAAAAGGGATCTGGATAATCAGCTGAATCGTCTGGCATGGCGGGATACGCTTGCCCGCTTTGCCCTTCGGCCGGGCGCCCTGGATCGCCACCGGTACCAGCGCTTTGCAGAATTTCTAAAAAAACAAGGTTTGATCAAGAAGGTTCCGCAGCTGGGCACTTATGCGGTGGAACTGCCGGGGCCCTGATGGTATCCGCTCAGAAATGGCATATTTAGGCCCAGCCCGGCGTTCTCGCCCTTTTGCAATCCTCGACGTAGCGCTGCTACGACTGCGGTTGCAAAATTGCTGCGGCCTTGGTCTGAACCTAAATCTACCATTTCTGAAAGGAAAGGTAGGTTTAAAAAACTTATTTTCGCATTTTTGTGTCGGTTTTTTCCGAATATTTTTCAAGACGTTTGTAACGGTTCATTGCAGTTTTCGCAAAGCGGGCGATGACTCTTGAAAGATCCGAATCATTCCAGACGGTTGCGAACTCATCCGAGCCGAAAAACCGTTGATTCATACTGTAGTGGGGCTCCTGGTCCAAAATCAGAGTGATATCCTCATAATCAAAACCGATTTTTTTCTCAAAAATGGTATTACATAATTCCGTGATGGTCTGAACAAAACAATTGATAACGTCTTCAGTGGATTCAGCGAGGTTGATTTTTTTCCTGAAGTCGGGAAGAACTTCATTTTCATACTTGGTAAAGGAAATCTGTGGCGCCATGACAATTCTCCTTTCTGTATCCGAAACTATCAAGTGTTTAAATCGCTATACGATTAAACGTTCTTTTTTTTCAGATACACATAATCGGCAATGCGTGCCAATCGGTCGATGGATTCCAAGATATGGCCGGGCAATTTTATTTCCTTGAACTGAAAGGGAATGATGTTGGATGAATTGATCGAGTTTGGATTCGTGCATGGTATGGTCGTTAAATTCCCGGTGAAAGGTCGGAACTTGGACATAACCATTTATGGCTTGTAGTTAGTGTCCATCCATTAATGGTCTTTTTGTCTGATCTCGGCGTTATGCTCAAAAAATAATCCTCGGAATATTAACTAAATGCCTGTGGTTATTTTTTTCGCATGCCTTGATCTTGAACAAAAATCCTCATTTATGGATGGACACTATTTAGATACCTTCATCACTTATTTAACAAAATACCATAAAGAATTCAAAACCTCAACATTCTTTCATTGGCGACAGCCAAAATTTTTTGTTTAAAATGCACAAAAAAATGTGCATGTATGCCCTGTTTGCTGTGCATGTCCCTCTTTCCGTCCCTTATCCGTTTGATTGGATCTCCGAATGAAAATGATGGGAAAGCATTCCGATCGCTTTCGTAAATATACTTGAAACAGGGTATTTCAAGTATACCACATCCAAATTAGTATCATCTCCACCGGAAGGTTTAAGAATAAATCCATATTTGGCACGAAACTTGATTGGAGAAAGATAGAATCGACACCGAATATAGTTCATATCTCTTACGGTCGGCCTTCGAATTGTAAGGTCTACGCCCCGGAGGGAATCTTGGAATAATGGAAGAGAATCCATATGGACAAGCTGCTTTTCATTGACGACGAAGAAGGTATCCGGCGGTCTGTGGTTCGCGCCTTAAAGCACGAGCCCTATGAAATCTGCACCGCAGAAAGCGGTGAAATCGGCATCGGTTATGTTAAAAAGTACATTTCCGATATTTCAACCGTGATCTCAGATTATAAGATGCCTGGATTGGACGGCCTTGAAACGCTTTTGGTAATCGGCGGCCTCAACCCTGAGATTACCCGCATCATCCTCACCGGATATGCGACCATGGAAGCGGCGATTCAGGCGACAAATGAAGGGATCGACGGGTTTTTGACCAAACCCTTTGACAATGTTGAACTCAGGGCCAAGATTCGCAGCATCAACCTGCGAAAACGCTTAAAGCAGTTTGTATCGGAACAGGTTTATAATAAAATTGAAAAATCCCGAGGGGTTCTGAGGCCCTCTTCCCATGAGGTGTCGGTTCTTTTTTCTGATATCCGCGGTTTTACACGCATGTCCCAGCATATCCCACCCGACAGAATCGCCTCTTTTTTAAACAACGATTATTTTACGCCCTTAGGGGAGATTGCCTATGAACACAACGGTGTCGTGGACAAGCATATCGGAGACAGCATTATGGTGGTTTTTGGCTCACCGGTTGCAGATGACGATCATGCGATTCGTGCCGTCACAACCGCCGTGGGCATGCAGAAAAAAGCAAAAAAAATCGATCAGCGACTTTCAGAAAGCAATGGGTTGTGCCTGAAAATCGGCATCGGCGTGTCAACGGGAAAAGTGTTTTCAGGCATTTTAGGTTCACGGAGAATCAAGGCGTTTACATCGGTGGGAATGCCGGTCAACATTGCCGCACGGCTGCAGGAAATGGCCGACAGCGGTGAAATCCTCATCAGCGACAGGACCTTTCAAAAGCTGTCGGGCAGGATAGACGCTGAAATTTTGCCACCGGTGACCGTCAAAGGCATTAGTGAACCGATTCGAGTTTACAGGATGAAAGTATAGTGTTTTAATCTGCATCACATTCTCGGAATATAAACTTGATGACATCCTTCGTTTTTAGGGGAAATGCGTTCTCGGAAGCTACAGGAAATATCGGAAGCGATCGGCGCTGAGCACAATTTCCTTTGGAAAATTGATTCTAATTGGCATGATCATGTAAGAAAAAAAATATTTGGCTAATTGATTATGAAGAAAAGTTTTTCATCAATAGTTTTAAACAAAGCTTTGTTTAAAACTATAATATTATTTTCAAAATGTTAATAAAGTTATGAACAGTTTGTTAACAATTTTATTAACAATATATTTTTGTAATTGTCTGATTATATAATAAAAAGCATAATTTGTTTCTTGACTTTATTTAAGATCTTGTCTTATAGCACCTAAAATGGAGGTTTGTTATGATTCTTAAAAAAGGTTTTCTGGTGGCTTTTGAAGGGATTGATGGTGCTGGGAAGACAACTCAGGCAAAATTGCTTTATGAGCATTTGACAATGAAAGGGTTAACGGTTGTCTTGTCTAAAGAACCCACCGATAGCATCTATGGTCAAAAAATCAAAAAATTAGCCCAAGGAGAGAGGGATCTTTCAAAGCCATTAGATGAATATCGTCTTTTTATCAATGATCGAAAGATTCATGTAGAGAATTTGATCAAGCCTGCATTGGAGGAAAAAAAGATTGTAATATTAGATCGATATTATTTTTCAACCATTGCCTATCAAGGTGCTCTTGGTCTTGATATCGGAAAAATTAAGGAAGAAAATGAATCGTTCAGTCCAATTCCGGAAATTGTTTTTTTACTCAATGTGCCGCCCAGGGTCGGCATTATTCGAATTCAAAAGGGCAGGGAAGAAGAGCCGAACCTATTTGAACAAGAAAAATATTTATCAGATGTGAGAAAGGTTTTTAATGCGTTGAACGAAGACTATATCGTTTCACTTGAGGGTGTTGATGCGGTCGATATTATCCATAACAAAATTATTGACGTCATTGATGATGTGGTAAAACATTACTCTAAAAGACATGAACAATACTCGCTGTTTTGTAACAATCTGAAAGCTTGTTAATATGTTATACGCGTTATTTTTTAACAGTGATGTGTATCATTATGTGTCTCCTTCCGATAATAATCACGATTTCGATAAGACCTATTGCAACACTCCGCTATCTATTAAGCGCGGTCAAAAAGGTCTATGTAAACTTAATAGTGGATATCCTGCACCAAGAATACTTAAATCTCCTCCCCCCAAAAAACGCCTTTGTAAATATTGCCGCCAAATCCGGTCCAACAGCCATAAACACGAAAAAAAATGCAGAACATAATGAACTTATTGCTCCTTTTTTTTTCGGATATTACTGAACGGTTGAAATCCTCAAATAACTTACCATTTTAGGTTTCTGATGTTTGTTAATATCGCCGCCTAATGCCATACACAACATTTGACAATATCTCATAAAAAAGCCCCTCCGAGTAAGCAAAGGGGCTTTTCAATGATTAATGAAGTCTTAAATTGCTCCGACTAATTGTATTGGAGTACTACTGTAGTTTAGTGGTATTCGGATCACCGGTTGAGGATGATAATCTTGCGATCCATGCCGTTCTTTACGTACGGTGAGAGAGGAAAAAAAACAACAGACTTTTTACCAGTTGGGCCATAAAGCCGTAGTCCAGTGTTTCCATGGTATCCGAGGATAGGTGATAATGGGGGTTTCGGTAAAAGGCCGTGTCGGTGATCATGACCGCTTTATATCCCCGGTGCCAGAATGATGAATGGTCGCTGAGTCCGATAGAAGGCAGCAGATACCCCCCGCCAGGCACCGTCAGTCTGACCACAGGAAGATCCGGATTTTTAGAAAACACTTTGGATAGATCCCTTGCAAATTCCCTGGATTTGAAGTTGCCGACAATACCGATAAAATCTCCCTGTTTGGGGTAATCGAGAAACATCAGCGGAAACGGATAATCCTGGCAGCCCGGATCATGGCAGGTATAACCCACCATCTCCAGACAGATCATGCCGTCGATCTGTTCCTTTGATTTCCAGGCATTGTATGCATAAACGCTGCTGCCCATGTAACGGCTGCCGAAGGCGGGAGGTTCTTCAAGGGGAAAGGAGACAAATTTTACGGCAAGATCCAGTTCATGCGCGTCTTTCAACAGCATGAGATGACGTGCGATCTCGAGCTGGACGGCTACCGAGCTGGCGTTGTCATCGGCGCCCACGGTTCCGGCGACGGAGTCATAATGGGCGCCCACGATATAATGTTTTTTAGGTCGGTCGCAAAAAGAAATTTCCGCCACGATATTTGAGACCGTAAAATTTCCGTATGGATAAGATTCACAGTGAACCGGAAAATCGATATGCCGGTAAAAATTTTCGATGTAAGTTCTTGTCTTCTCAAGGTTATGGGGCAGAAAGACACTCCGCTCTCCAATGGTCTGCGTCAGAGTTCCGACATGGTCTCGCAACCGTTTTTCAGTTTTTTGAATGTCGATTATCGATATGTCCGTCATGAGGATACTCTCTATGTTGCATATTTCACAAAATATGCGGGCTATTCGCGAAAAGCCGTCATCGGTTCATGGACCAGATCGTTTTCTCGGAAGCGGGTCGGTCTTAAAGGATAAATATCTTCAATCCGGACCTTGCCGTCCGAAATAAGCTCGGCAACGGCCATGCCGGCGGCCGGAGAATGCTGAAATCCATGGCCGGAAAAACCCGCGGCGCAAATAAAATTTCGAAGTTCCGGAAACGCGCCGATGACGGCGTGGTGATCCGGGGTCATTTCATAATGTCCCACCCATCCCCTTATCATCCTCGCATGTTCCAGAGCCGGCACCCGGTGCACGGATTGTGAGGCCGTCCATTCCCCGGCATTAAAATCCACGTGATGGCTGAAGGATCTTTCTCCCGTAGGTCCTCCCAGAATCAGGCCCCGGCCTTCACGCTTTAAGTACCATCCGGAATCAACATCGATGATCATGGGTAGCGTATCCGGAATTTCATCGAAAGTATCCGTAAAAAACAGATGGCGCTTCAGCGGCGTGACAGGGAGTTTGAGCCCGGCCATGGCTGCCACCTGACCGGCCCAGGGGCCGGCGGCGTTGACCACTATGCCGGGTTGGATAAGGTGTCCGGTTTCGATCTGTATGCCGCCGATCTTTTGCTTTGAAATTGAAATGCCGGAGACCCGGACTTTTTCCACAAAAACAGCGCCGCCCTGACGGGCCTTTTTGACAAAAGCCCCAAGGATTTCCATGGGATTGTAGAAGCCGTCGTGTTCGGTATAGGATCCGCCGATAAGATCATCGAGCCGTATAAAAGGCCAGCGCAGCGCCATTTCACGGGGCGCAAGCAAATCCATCGGAAGCGTCAGCTGTTCCATCAACCGCTTTGTATGTTCAAAAACCTTCCACTGGTCTGCAGTGGTCACCAAAAACAAATATCCCGAAGGAATGAACTTTGGATCAATGCCGAATTCGTCTTTAAATCTTCTGAAAATTTCTCTAGAAATCAAAGAAAAACGGATGTTGATCCGGGTGGAAAATTGCGTTCTCAAGCCGCCGAGGCAGGCGGAAGTGGCGCCTTGGGCGCCGATTTCTCCCTGTTCCAGAACCCAAACGTCACGGATCCCTTTCCGGGTCAGATAATAGGCGCATGCGGCGCCGATAATGCCGCCGCCGATGATGACAACCTGTGCTTTTGGAGGCAATTCCGTCATGATTTAAAAGGCATCCCGTACGCCGGAAATAGAAGCCATCTCAAAAAAGTCTCTTCGCCCGATCCGCCGGAGGCGGACAAGTATCGGCGTTGAGCCATCGTCTCAAGTCCTCGACATACTAGCGTATGCGTGTCGAAGATCCCGTTAGACGGGGTGGGTTGATCCTCGGCTTCGTCTTGATCTCGACCGAAAATCCTAATTTTGAGATAGCCCTATTATGAAATGGCTTCCGATTTGTTCAGGGCCGGTCAATTATCAGCGCGTTTCCAACTTTCCGGCGTTATGTTTTAAAACATCCAACATTTCATTTATGTCATCCAAATGGGTACGAAAGCATAAGACAGCTGCCCGAAGCACCAGTTTGCCGTCCATGCGCGTAGAACTGATGAAAATGCGTCCGTCTTGCTGAATACTTTCCACCAGTTGCCGATTAAAAGCATCGGCATCTCCTTGCTTTGGGAGACAGCGATAGGTAACGACGGACAAGTCCGGATAGGGACCGACCTCAAATCCGTCGATCTCCTTTATCTTCTCATAAAAATAGCGCGCGAGATGGATTTTTTCCGATAAAGCCGCCCGAAACGGCGCCGCGCCGATCAATTTCAATGCCAGCCATAAGCGCAATCCTCGAAAATGTTTGGTCAGCTCAGGGGATAGATCCGCGGGAGAAAGCTCGTCGACATCATTTATAATATTTTGAATATAATCGGCTTGGGCATTGAATGCGGCATACAGGTTTTGCCGTTCTTTGATGAGAACTGCGCCGGTGCCGTACGGTAAAAATAGGGCCTTGTGCGGATCGAGGACAATGGAATCCGACGTATGAATCCCTTTCAGGACCTTTTTACCTTCAGGGCAAAGCGCAAACAGTCCGCCATAGGCGCCGTCCACATGAAACCAGAGTTGATGTGCGGATGCAATTTCGCCGATGTCGCGGAGCGGGTCCACGGCCCCGGTATTCGTCGTACCAGCGGAGGCCACAATGAACCATGGATTCAATCCTGAGTTTTTATCAGTGACGATGGCTTTGACCAAAGCTTCCGGATCCATCCGGTAATTGGCATCCACCCGTACGTTTCGTTTGATGCATGCATCTAATCCGCTGATATGAAACGCTTTGTCGATACAGTGATGAGCATGCTCCGTGACATACACAACAGATCGGCCGATTTTTTGGCCCTTAATGCCGAGAGCATCGCGGGCGGTCACGATGGCGCTCAGGTTTGCCAAACTGCCGCCCGATGTCAGATTTCCTGCGGCTTTGTCCGGATAACCCACAGCATCGGCCAGCCAACGGATCACGATATTCTCAATCCGAACCGCACCGGGACTGGCAAAATAAAGGCCGGCAAATCGGTTCGAAACGGCTGCCAGGTAGTCCCCCAGGGCCGCATGATAAAGCCCGCCGCCGGGGATATACCCCAAAAACCGTCCGGATGTTGGATTGATGCCGGTGGTATCCACATTCTGCTGCAGCAAAGCGAGCACTTGTTTGATATCCGTGCCTTCTTCGGCAATAGGAAAATCCCACAGCGCTCGTCCGCCGTCCGGCCGCGAAATATAAGCGGGCGCCTCGGATATCTTATCTAAATAGCGGTCTGCATAAGAGATCACATGTTTGAGCAGATATTCTCGTTGAGTGGAATCAGGTTCCAAGGGTTGAGAACATTTTTGCAACTGTTTAATATTGACCATTGATTTTCCTTTATTCCTTTTCAAGGAACCATTTAGCCGGCGTTGGCAAACGGTCCGGCTTACGGCCGGGAGACATGCGGATTGCCTTGGATGTAAAAACGAAGCGGTTTCTTCGCCCATTCTCCTGCGTAGTCAACCCCGATCCTGGGACGTCGCATGACGGCAAACGGTTCTCTGTCCGCTTCTGTGATGAAAAGCTCATCGCCACATAGATCGCAGCCGTTTAGCCGGCGGTCGATTCCCATGGCGCGACAGAGAAGCCCCGGCCCGCATGTACGGCTGTCTATGCCATAGACCGGTTCAAGCGCTCTAAGCAGTACCGCGGCGCCATGCCCTTTTGGTTCGGTCACCACATTCATGCAGTGGTGGATGCCGTAGACCAGATACACATAGGCATATCCGGGCGGGCCGAACATCACGCGGGTTCGCGGGGTCTTTCCCCGGGCGGAATGGGAGGCCGGATCATGGGGGCCAAGATACCCCTCCACCTCGACAATCCGGCCGATACGCATATGATTCGCAGACCGGTGGATGAGATGTTTTCCGAGCAGCTCCAGCGCCACCGACCCGGTATTTCTGTTATAAAAGTCGCGGGGAAGGATTCTCCCTGCTGGAATTGCATCAAAAGGTTTCATACCATTTTTGTCGTTTTGTTTCATTTGAACATTGAAGCCGAGTCATTGAACTTCTTTTGGTATCATATTATCAATTAATAGCCAATATTTAAAGGTAATTGATCGCTTTGAACCAGGATGCAGAATATGGGCTATGTTCATCACATGATCAAAAAGAAAGATTATTTGATTGGTTTGGAGAAGGCATAAACGGATTGGATCAAAGCGGTTAATAGCGAAAGCGCTTGACAAATTGAATTTCCTTGGATAATTGAAAATATCTTTTTTATTAGATAATAACATAAAATTCTAAGAGTTAAAAACACTCATGGATATAAGGCTTTGGTGCTGGTGGTGGCAAAAACGTGAAGCTTGCTCACCATCTTTGAGATAAGGAACGCATTGATTTCAGGGCCGTGAGAAGCTTCGGCAGTCGGTGTTGGAGAGGCTCATGGCTCTTTTAATATAAGCCGGCGCTTCTTCAAAAGTGCTGGCTTTTCTGTTTTTCCTAAGTTGATCGTTGCAAATTTTTGTAATAGTTAATTTAATAATATTTTTAAGGTATTCTGACATTTTGGATTTCAAAATTTTGAAACCCTACGGGATTTCCGATTTCACCGCATCTACTGCGTCAGATGCCGTTCCGCATGGCCGACTATAGCGAAACGACATTTTCCTTGTATCTGCGGCAAACTTGAAAATCGCTCAACTTAGGTCTTTATTTTGGAGAAAGTCATTGAACAACCGAAAGTTAATGCTGGGAAATGAGGCCATTGCCAACGGGCTGATGGAAAACGGCTGCGCCGTGGCGACATCTTACCCAGGAACGCCGGCGTCGGAGATTCTTGGGGCATTTGCCGCGCTTAATAAAAAAAGACCCGGTCAGAGACATATCCAGTGGGCGGTAAACGAGAAGATCGCATTTGAAATCGCTTATACGGCCAGCATGGCCGGACTGCGCGCGGCTGTGAGTATGAAGCAGGTTGGATTGAATGTGGCGTCGGATCCGCTGATGAGCGCGGCATACCTGGGGGTGAATGGCGGGTTTGTCGTGGTCAGCGCGGACGATCCAGGGCCCCATTCTTCACAGACCGAGCAGGACAGCCGGCTCATGGCCATGATGGCAAAGATCCCGGTCCTGGATCCGGATTCTCCCCGGAAGGCCAAAGAAATGATTGAAACGGCATTTGAACTCTCCGAGTCCTTTAAAATTCCCGTGATGCTGCGTCCTACGACCCGAGTGTGCCATGCCAGGCAGGATATTGAACCGGGAGAGGTGTTACCGAGCAAGCGCGATGTCGGTTTTCAGAAGGATCCGGCGCGCTGGGCCGCAACGCCCAAGTTCCGCCTTCATTTGCACCGGGAACTGGAGAAAAAACTCGATGCTGTTTCCAGGCACCCAAAGACTGCGCCGGTCCGGCTCAATGATGTGGCCAGGTCTTCTAAAGCGCTGGTGGTATCCGGCGTTGCGGCGGCCCATACCAAAGAAATCCTGAACGATTTGAATTTGTGGGATATCCTCCCCATGTACCAGGTGTTCCAGCCGTTCCCATTGCACCGGGATTTTATATCTCACATGATCGATACTTATTCAGACATTCTGGTCATCGAAGAAACCACCGGCGTTATCGAGATGCAGCTTGCAGATCGGCATCGCGTCAAAGGAAAGCTCACCGGTTCGGTGCCTGGAGTGGGAGAACTTCTTCCTGAAACTATCCAGAAAATCATCGGCGAATTTGCGGGAATCGACACACAGGTCATTGACGTGCCGTCCGGACCAGGGGTGAGGCCGACCCTTTGCGCCGGCTGTCCGCACCGAGCCGCGTTCTTTGCGATTAAAAAGGCGGCCCCGAAGGGGATATATCCCAGTGATATCGGATGCTATACCCTTGGCTTAAATCTGGGCGCAGTGGACACGGTGCTCTGCATGGGGGCTGCCGTTAGCCAGGCGGCGGGCTTTTATCATGCCTATAAACATGACACAAAACCGCCGGACATTGTCGCCACCATCGGCGATTCGACGTTTTTTCATGCCGGCGTCCCCGCACTCATCGATGCAGTGGTTCAGAGCGTCCGGTTTGTCCTTGTGATTCTGGATAACCGCACCACCGCCATGACCGGTAATCAGCCCACACCGGCCATGGGAAGAGGCGCCTGTGGAGAGATGCTCAATCCTGTGGATATCGAACGGCTGGTCAAAGGATGCGGGGTTCAATTTTGCCGTGTGGGAGACCCCTACCATTTGAATGAATTTATGGCATTGTTAAAGGACGCCATTCAATACAGCCGAGAAAGCGGGCCTGCGGTAGTGATATCCAGACGTCCCTGCCTGATCGACCGGTTGAGAGAAGAACAACCGGGATGGGAGCCCATGAAGGTCGAGGTGGCTGATACCTGTGACGGCTGTGGTTATTGCATCGACCATTTCGAATGTCCGGCCCTGGTTCTAAATCAAAATGAAAAACAGGTCTGTATCGACGCCGTCTTGTGCAATGGATGCGGCGTATGTATCAGCGTGTGTCCCAAAAAGTCGATAAAGGAGATGAGACCTTGATTGAGCGTTTCGGTGGATTCCATATTTTAATGTAATTACAGCATCTACAGTTGAGATAACCGGTGGAATGTTGGAATGATGGAATATTGGGTATGAAAATGAAGAATGAGGAATTCATGAGGCAGCAGATCGTCATCAGCGGCGTGGGCGGCCAGGGCGTGCTTTTTATTACGCGCCTTTTGGCGGAAGCCGCAATTTTAAAAGGATTTCGTGTATTTACTTCTGAAACCCACGGCATGGCCCAGCGTGGAGGGACAGTCTTGTCACACCTCAAAGTAGGGCCTTTTTCAAGTCCGCTGATTCGCGCGGGCAATGCCAATGGACTGCTGGCGTTAAAAATGAACGGCTTAGCGCAGCATGGGTATTATTTGAAATCCGGCGCATGGACTGTGGTCAACAGCAGTCAAGATGTAACGGCAGGCGCCGAGGTTTTGGCATATACCATCGATGCCGAAGGACTGGCGAAGCAAATCCAAAGTCCCAAGTCGGTCAACCTGATTCTTCTCGGTTTTATGCTTGCGGCCGGATCAGCGATGACTGAGAACACTCTTTTTTGTCAAATGGATGATATCAAAACAGCTTTACAGCACCGGATGGCAAAAAATAAAAAAATGCTGGACGATGCCGTAAAAGCCCTTGAAACAGGGTTTAATAGTGCAAAGTGATCTAAAATGCCTAAAGTTAAGGTATTCTGTCATTTAATAATCATTAAAGCCGGGATAGATTTCTAAATTAACTGCTCTGAAAATACATCTCAACTTTAGCTCACTTTAGCTCATTTCAAACTTTAGTCATTTTTTTAATTTATCCGAGTTAGGAGTTTTTATGTCATTTATCCCTTATGATCTGGATGAAGAGCAAATAAAAAAAATTCAACTCAAAGGCCTTCAGTGGACGATCCATCATGTCTATGATCATTCGTCGTTTTATCGGAACAAATTCGACAAAGCCGGTATCGGACCTGAAGATGTTCGGTCTTTGGAAGATATCCAGCATCTGCCGTTTATCGATAAAGATGATCTCTTGCAGGATTATCCGTTCCCTTTGCGGGCAAAGCCCTACAAAGATATCGTTCGAATCCACGCGTCCTCAGGGACGACGGGAAAGCGAAAAGTGCTTTGCTATACACAAAAAGATATCGACGTTTGGGCAAACCTTTTTGCCCGGTGCTATCAAATGGCCGGCCTGACGCGTGATGATCGCGTACAGATCGCCGTCGGGTACGGTCTGTGGACGGCAGGCGTAGGATTTCAGGGCGGTTGTGAAAGATTTGGTGCCATGGCGGTCCCCCTCGGCCCCGCCAATGCCGAAATGCATTGTGAAATGCTGGTGGACATGGAAACCACTGTTTTTTGTTCCACGGCTTCCATGGCCCTTCTCATGGCCGAAGAGATTCATAAGCGCAACCTTTTGTCCAAAATAAAGGTTAAAAAGATCATCCTGGGCGCAGAACGCCACAGCGATGCCATGAGAGATCGAATAAAGGAACTGATGGGCGTTGAGCATATTTTCGATATTTACGGATTAACCGAACTTTACGGACCGGGAACCGGTCTGGATTGCATCCAGCATAACGGCATCCATTACTGGGCCGATCATTTTATTTTTGAAGTCCTCGATCCAATCTCGTTAAAGCCGGTTTCTTCGGGTGAGCCGGGCGAGCTTGTGGTGACGACTTTATGCAAAGAAGGCAGCCCCCTGGTTCGCTACCGAACCCATGATGTTACCCGGTTCATAGATCAGGTATGTCCCTGCGGCGCGCCGTTTCCCATGCATGACCGGATTCTCGGCCGCACGGACGATATGTTTATCTATCGGGCGGTCAATATCTACCCGAGCCAGATCGATCATGTGTTAAGCCGTGTCAAAGGCATCGGCAGTGAATTCCAGATTCACCTCAAGCAGCGGGAAAGCGGCCGCGACATGATGGCCATCAAGGTGGAACGAGAGGCGGGTGAAAGCCAGACAGACGATGCGCATCTGGCCGAACGGGTGATGGCGGAGATTCGACATAAAATATTGGTGAGGTGCCAGGTGGAAATTGTGGATTACGGATCCCTGCCGCGCACCGAAAGAAAAAGCAGACGGGTTTTTGACCATAGAAACAATGCATAAACCATCCGGGGAAAGGCAACGGTTATGGTGAGCGGTTCCCAGTACATTCTCGAAATGAAAAATGTTTCGAAAAATTTTAAAGGACTGCGGGCGATCAACGGATTATCTTTCAAGGTGGGACATGGTCTGATCTTTTCCATTATCGGTCCCAACGGAGCAGGAAAAACCACGGCGATCAATATGATTACCGGCATCTATCCTCCGACATCCGGCGACATCTTCTTTGAAGGCCGGAACCTTTCCCGAAAAAAGCCCTATCAGCTGGCGGCGATGGGAATCGCCAGAACATTCCAGAATATTCAGGTCTTCGGACATATGACGGCTCGAGAAAATATCATGGTGGGCCTTCACACCAAAAGCCGTTCCGGGTTTTTAAAATGTCTGTGCCACACCCCGACGGTGTGGGAAGAAGAAAGATGTATTCGCAGCAAAACCAATGAAACGCTGCAATTTATGGACCTTGAACCCAAGGCCGACCTACCCGTCGGCGAGCTCCCATACGGGGATCAAAAACGGGTGGAGATTGCCCGAGCGCTGGTCATGGAACCCAAACTTCTTCTTCTGGACGAACCGGTGGCGGGCTTGAACTTGCAGGAAACCCAAGAAGTGGGTCTGACGATTATAAAGATCAGGGAAAAGGGGATCGGCGTCATTCTGGTGGAACATGACATGAATTTAGTTATGCGCATTTCCGACAGAATGATTGTTTTGAATTACGGTGAAAAAATTGCCGCAGGGGATGCCGAAACCATTCGAAACCATCCGAAAGTCATAGAGGCCTACCTGGGAAAGGAAGTGTAACTCGCTGTGCTGGACATCGATGAGATATCTGCCCGTTATGGCGGTGTTCGCGCACTTGACAATGTCTCTTTCAAAGTAGATGAAGGAGAAATTCTGGCGCTCATCGGCGGGAACGGCGCCGGTAAGACGACACTTTTAAACTTGATCTCCGGTATCTTGAAGCCGTCTTTGGGGAGAATCATTTTTAAAGGGGAAGACATTTCATCATTATCTCCGGAGAAGGTCGTCAATCGGGGAATCATTCAGGTGCCGGAAGGGCGGCATGTTTTCGGGCCGTTAACGGTCCGGGAAAATCTTGAACTGGGGGCCTATAGAAGACGGGGTAAAAAGAACAAGAAGACTATCGCCGATGATTTCACGTATATTCTCGAACTCTTCCCCGTCCTTGAAAAACGGCTTAAACAACGGGCAGAAACGCTCAGCGGGGGAGAGCAGCAGATGCTCGCCATCGGCAGGGCTCTGATGGGACGGCCGATACTGTTGCTTTTGGATGAACCGACGCTGGGACTGGCGCCCCTTGTGGTGAAAGAAATTCTGTCCATCATTGAAACACTCAGAAACGAAGGGACGACCATATTGCTGGTCGAACAAAATGCCAGAGCAGCCCTTAGAATTTCTGACCGGGCGTATGTTCTGGAAACCGGTAAGATACGGATTCGGGGAAAATCATCCGACCTTTTGGAGAACGAGGCCGTTCAAAAAGCTTATTTGGGATAGAAGGGCAAAAATTTTGGATAAAAGGTTTTGGCTTTGGTGATTTCCGGAGAGAATTTGTAT